>JANORY010000444.1:0-7148 GCA_031415535.1 Burkholderiales bacterium
TGCAGACGCCGGGTATCGAGACCAAACCGATCCGCAAACTAACCGGTGAGTTCGGCTTCACCCAGACTTTTTTTAACGACGCTCACATACCGGCCGATTGCCTGATTGGCAAGGAAGGCGAAGGCTGGAAAATTGCCATGCTGACCCTGACCTTCGAGCGCGCCGTCACCGGCGGCCAGGCTGGCGGTCTGGCGCGAATGGCGCAAAGTGTCGACGACATCGTTGCGCTGGCGCGTGCCTCGCGCCGCGATGGCCGTCCGGCACTGGAAGACCCCTTGATTCGCGATCAGATGATTCGCTTCATCATTGAAGATCAGGGCGACCGCTTGTGCCAGTCGCGCTCGGAGATTGCGGCCTTGTGCAGCGAGCGCCCCAGCGCTCTGGGGCTGTCGGCGAAGTTACGGCGCACCGAACATTCCCGCCGGCTGTATCAGTTTTCTCTATCGCTGCAAGGGGCCAACGCGGTGCGCTGGGTCGGCGATGCCGACGCGATTGAAGGCGGCAAATGGCAACGCGCCTATTTCAATTCGTTTTCGAGCACGATTGGCGGTGGTACGAGCCAGATCCAGGCCAATATTATTGGCGAACGTGTGCTCGGTTTACCGAAAGACTAGTGTACTGCCCCATAAATATCTAGCCTATTGATTCGAGCAAAGACGTGGACGCACTGAGCACCCTGATCACCTTTAGCGACGAGCAAGCGATGTTGCTCGAAACCGCCACCAGCTTTTGTCGCGATCAATCACCGACCGCCACGGTTCGCGCCTTGCTGGCGTCGGAGCACGGCTTCGAGCGCTCACTGTGGGAGCAAATGGTCAAACTCGGCTGGTCCGGCATTGCCGTACCCGAGAAACTCGGCGGCAGCGGGCTGTCACTGGCCGAAGCGGCGACCATCGCCGAACCGATGGGCCGATATCTGTTGGCAACGCCGTTCGTCAGCACCCAGTTATTCACGCAAGGCCTGTTGGCAGCGGGCAATGAATCGCTGCAAGCCCTTTGGCTACCTAAGATTTGTGATGGCCAGATTGGCACGGTCGCGTTATTTGAGCGCGACGGTGACTGGGATCTCAGTCAAATTGAAACCAGTGCCGTCGCGAGCGGCCAGCAACTGCTCCTGAGCGGCAGCAAATCCCTGGTTTGTGATGCCGCAGTAGCTGATCTGTTTCTGGTCTCGGTTCTGCATGCAGGTGCCCCGGCGCTGCTGGTATTAAGAGGCTCGGATCTGCCCGCCGAAAGGCGTCGCCGCGAAGCGGTCATCGATGAAACCCGGCGCAGCTTCCAGCTCGATCTGAACGGCTTGACGGTGCCGGCTAATACGCTGATCAGCGGTGCGGCTGCCAGCGCCGCGCTGGCCGCGATTCGAAACTGTGCCCTGCTGCTGGCTGCGGCCGAGGCGGCGGGTGGCATCGCCGGTGCCTTGGACTTAATCGTGAACTACCTGAACCTGCGCACCACCTTTGGCCGCAAGATTGGCAGCTATCAATCGCTGAAACATCCGAGCGCCGAAATTTTGATTGGCCTGGAGCGTTCACGCTCGCATGTTTACCATGCCGCTTCGCTGCTGGCAGCCGGTCAGGATGCCGAAGTGGCCCTGCGCATGGCTAAAGTTGAAGCCGGCGACAGTTTTGCTTTTGCCGGTGATCGCGCCGTGCAGTTTCATGGCGGCTTCGGATTCACTTATGAATGTGACGCACAATTGTTTCTGCGCCGCGCGATCTGGCTGCAATACCGCTTTGGTGACGCAGCTCATCATCGCCGACGGTTGGCCGATCGCCTGCTGCCGGTTTAACTCAATGGGCCGTTTTTAACTCATCAGGCCGTTTTCCACCGGCCTATCCGACTGATCTGCACCAACACCAAAGGCGCGCCCTATGGATTTGAGTTACGGCCCCGAATACGAACAGTTTCGCGACCAACTGCGCAGCTTTATTGCCAGCCATGAGGCACCTGGCCCGGCACGGCGAAATACGCCGAAGGACCGGCAGGCGATGGCCTGGCAGCGTCTGCTGATCGATAACGGCTACGCCGCCCGGAGCATTCCGAAAGCCTTCGGTGGTGCTGGCGAAGCACCCGACATCCTGAAGGCCAGAATCATCGCCGAGGAATTTGCGAGCGCCGGTGTCAGCCCCGGTCTGGGTGGCCAAGGTATCTCGATGCTGGTGCCGACGCTGCTCGAAGTGGGTACCGAAGCTCAGAAGCAGGAATTTATTGCGCCGACCCTGCGCGGCGAAATGGTCTGGTGCCAAGGCTACTCGGAACCGGCCGCTGGTAGTGATTTGGCCAATCTGAAAACCTCGGCGGTACTGCAAGGCGATGACTGGATTATCAATGGTCAGAAGATCTGGACCAGCACAGCGCATCTGGCTGACTGGATGTTCTGCCTGGTGCGCACCGAACCAGCGGCACCCAAACATCGCGGCATCAGCTTTTTGCTGTTTCCGATGAACACGCCGGGCATCGAGGTTCGCCCGTTGATCGACATGACGATGAATCGCAATTTCAACGAAGTGTTCTTCACCGATGTCCGAGTACCCAAGGAACAGATCGTTGGCCGCCGCGGCGACGGCTGGTTGGTCGCCAACGTCATTTTGAAAAACGAGCGCGATTCGCTGGCCGACGCCAATCAGTCGCTGGCCCGATTAAATCTGCTGATCAGCCTCATGAAGACCGAAACGGTCGATGGTCAAGCTTTGATTGCCGACCCACAGTTTCTCGATCGGCTGATGCGCCTGCAAGGTCGGGTCATGGCCCTGCAGTATAACGAGCTGCGCGTGCTCTCGAGCAAACTGAATCCGGGCCAGGACGCCAACCTGGCGCGGATGATCACCAAGTATCAGGGGACCGAGTTGCGCCACGAACTCGAGGCGCTGGCGATTGACGCGATGGGCGAAGGCGGACTGGCCTACGGTACCAACCCCTACCTGCGCGATAACGGTGGTTGGCAGTTCTGGTACATGTTTTATCTGGGACTCATCATTGGTGGCGGCACCAGCCAGATCCAGAAAAATATCATCAGCGAACACGGCCTGGGCATGCCGCGCGAACCCAAGGTGATGCGCGAAACCACCGTGGCGCGTGAGTCCAAAGTTGCGCGTGACCTCAAAGTTGCGCGTGAACCGAACGGCGGGGCACCATAATGGAATTCGGACTTTCACCCGAGCAGACCTTGCTCAAGGACAGTGTCGATCAGTATTTGCGCGAACGCGCGCCGCTCGATCGGGTTCGCAAGTTTGCCGACAGCCAAGAGGGCCGCGCCGCCGATCTGATGCACGGACTGACCGAACTCGGCGTCACCGGCTTGATGATTCCGGAAGCCTTCGGCGGCGTCGGACTCGGCGCGCTCGAAGCCTGCCTGGTTGCCGAAACCTTGGGCTATCGCGCAACACCGGTCGCTTACGTGGCCAATTCAGTCATGGTACCGCGCGCCCTGCTGTTGGCCGGAAGTGCAGCCCAACAAGGCCATTGGTTGGCCGAGATCGCCAGCGGCAAAGTGATCGTCGGTGCGGCCCTGTCTGAGCTCAGCGGCGCGCGCAGCGGTGCCGGCGTTGCGGCCAGCAACGGCAGGCTCAAGGGCCGCACGCTGCATGTGCTCGACTTCGATGCCGACGCCTACCTGGTCGCCGATGCAAATCAGGGACTACATCTGGTTCGGGCCAACGCCACCGGCCTCGGCCGCATCGCGCTGGAGACGGTTGATCGCACCCGCCAGTTGGGCGAATTGGTGTTCGATGACGTCGAGGCGGAACCCCTGCCCGGTGCCAACGCCGCCGTCTGCCGCAAGCTGCTCGACATCGGCCGAGTCATGCTCGCCGCCGACACTTTAGGTGCCGCGCAATGTATGCTCGATCAGGCGGTCGCTTACGCCGGCCAGCGTGAGCAATTCGGGCGAGTGATTGCCTCCTTCCAGGCGGTCAAACATATGTGTGCCGAGATGGCCGCAAGCCTCGAGCCAACCCGCGCAATGATCTGGTACGCCGGCCACAGCCTTGATGAAGGCTTGGACGACGCCCATTTGGTGGCCTGCCATGCCAAGGCGCACCTCGGCGAAGTGGGCCGGATGGTCGCTAAAACGGCGACTGAAGTGCATGGCGGCATGGGCTTTACTGATCTGCTCGGATTACATTACTGGTTCAAGCGGATCGGTGCGAATCGACAGTTGCTGGGTTCGCCGGAACGACTGCGTAATGAAGCTGCGCGGGCACAGGGGCTGATGGCCTGATGGCCAAGTTTCATGTCGCAATAACGCGATTGCTCGGAATTGCAGTAATTCAGTCACCGCCAACATACAATCAAGATAATTAATGGAGGAAGGAACCACTATGAGCAAGACAGCCGCAGCGAAACCTGAAGCGAAGAAAACCGCAGTTAAATCCGCCGCAAAAAAGGCCGTTGCAACACCGGCTGCAATGCCAGCCAATTCTCCAGTCAAACCGACGGCGAGCAAAGTTGCGCCCAAGGCCAAAACTACCAATAAGCCCACCAACAAACGCCCTTCGGCGTTTGGCTTGAATCCGACCGACGAACTGCATGATTTGCGGATGTCCGAAAAAATCATGCCGCTCTACGAGCATGTCAAGCGCTTCATCAAGGAAACTGTTGAACCCATGAGCGTCAAGTACCACGCGCTCTACGAAGGCCGCACGGGAGGAGATCGCTGGACCTACGCGCCCGGCCAACTCGACGTCTTGAACGCCGCAAAAGATCAGGCCAAGAAGGAAGGTCTGTGGAATTTCTTCTTGCCCGATGCTGAAACGGGCGAGGGTTTATCCAACCTTGACTATGCCTACATTGCCGCCGAACTGGGCAAGAACTCGCTCGCCTCCGAGACCATGAACTGCTCGGCACCTGACACCGGCAACATGGAAGTGCTTGAGCGGGTTGGCACGCCGGCACAAAAAGAGAAGTGGCTCAAGCCGCTGCTGAATGGCGAAATTCGGTCGGCCTACGCGATGACCGAAGTTCACCATGCGTCGTCGGATGCGAAGAACATCGCAACCACCGCAGTGTTAAAGGGCGACTACTGGCTTATTAACGGCGAAAAACATTACATCTCCGGTGCCGGCAGCCCGCGCTGCAAAATCCTGATCACCATGGTGCGCACCAGCCCGAACGCACCGCCGCACAAACAGCAATCGATGATTCTGGTACCGAAGGACACACCGGGCGTGAAGATCGTCGGTGCCATGCATGTGTTCGGCGAAGATCACGCGCCACACGGCCATATGCACATCCTGTTTGATAATGTCAAGGTACCCAAAGACAATATGCTGCTCGGCGAAGGTCGCGGCTTCGAGATTTCGCAAGTGCGACTCGGCCCGGGCCGTATCCACCATTGCATGCGCTCGATCGGCCAGGCCGAAAAAGCACTCGACCTGATGCTCGAGCGCGGCCTGTCGCGCGAAGCCTTCGGCAAGAAGCTGATCTGGCTGGGTGGCAATATTGAAATCGTTTCGCGGGCACGAATCGAGATCGAATCGATGCGTCTGATGGTCCTGAAGGCCGCCAAGGCGATGGATGTCCTGGGTAACCGCGAGGCGCGCATCTGGGTGCATATGGTCAAGGCGCTGATCCCGGAACGGGTCTGCGACATTATTGATCAGGCCATCCAGATGCATGGTGCACTGGGTGTGTCGCAGAAGACTCCATTGGCACGCATGTACGCGCAGCAGCGGACCCTGCGCCTGGCCGACGGTCCGGACGAAGTCCACCACCTGGTGGTGGGTCGCAACGAGGTTCGCATGCTCGAAGGCGGCGATGAAGATCAGAGCACGGCGGCGGTGTTCCGAAGTTAGGAGCAGAATTTAGGGGCAAACGTTAGGAGCAGAAACCATGGCTGAATCATTCGAGAATTTGTTCTCGATCAAAGGCAAGATCGCACTGGTCACCGGCGGCTCGCGCGGGATCGGCGAAATGATCGCGGCCGGGTTTCTAGCGCAAGGCGCGAAGGTCTACATTTCTTCGCGCAAGGCGGACGCCTGCGAGGCCACCGCCAAACGGCTGGTCGAAGCTTATGGCGGCGAGTGCATTCCGATTGCCGCCGATCTATCTAAGATTGAAGGCGTCGGTGCGCTTGCCAAAGCCATCGCGGCACGCGAGACGCAGCTTGATATTCTGATCAACAACGCCGGTGCCTCCTGGGGCGCACCGCTGGAAGAGTTCCCCGAAGTCGGCTGGGACAAGGTCATGGACACCAACGTCAAGGGCGTGTTCTTCCTGACCCAGCAACTGATGCCGCTATTGCGCAAAGCGGCGGCAGGACCGTCGCCGGCGCGGGTGATCAACATTGGCTCGATCGACGGCATCAAATCGGCGAGCTTCGACTCCTGGTCGTACGGTGCCTCGAAGGCTGCGGTTCATCACCTGACCCGATTCATGGCAGCGCGACTGACCCGTGAGCGCATTCTCTTTAACGCCATCGCGCCGGGTCCGTTCCCGACCTGGATGTTATCTACCGGGGTTGGCTTCGGCGGTGAAACCGAGGGCGTCGATTGGGGCAAGGTCGGCCAGCGAACACCGAGCGGGCGGGTCGGCACGCCTCAGGACATTGCCGGACTGGCGACATTTCTGTGTTCGCGGGCTGGTGAATACGTTATTGGCCAAACCATCGCGTGTGACGGTGGTGCAGTTGCGGCCTCTTGAACTCTTGATTAGAAAAACATCAGCGTAACTGTGGCAAAAACACGGTGACCAACAGGCCAGCGCCTGCGCAGGCCGCCAATAAACTGATGACCCCAATCTTGTAGCGAAACAGCGCCACTGCGGCCAGGGCTGCGATCAGCGCCGAGATACCATCGAAGCGACCACTGAAGCCCTGCGGCCAGAACACGTGATAGGCAAAGAACAGGGCCAGATTCAGAATGACGCCGACCACGGCCGCAGTAATGGCCGACAGCGGCGCGGTAAATCCCAATTTGCCGTGGGTCGATTCAACCAGCGGGCCACCGGCCAGGATGAAGATGAACGACGGCAAAAACGTGAAGTAGGTGACGACCGTGGCGGCCAGCGCGCCGCTTAAAAACAGCGTTTCCGGACCCAAAATCTGTTTGGTCCAGCCACCGACAAAACCGACGAAGGCAACCACCATAATCAGCGGTCCCGGCGTTGTTTCGCCGAGTGCCAGGCCATCGATCATCTCGGTCGGCGTCAGC
>JANORY010000445.1:0-2300 GCA_031415535.1 Burkholderiales bacterium
CAGCGCTGTAGTTGCATTGACCGACCGAACCCTTAAAGGCATCGGATGAAAAATTGACGATTCGCCCGAACCCTTCGCGGCGCATGTATTTGATGGCGTGGTGTGACATGGCCCAGTGACCCTTCAGGTGCACATTGATGACCGCGTCAAAATCGTCTTCCGACATGTTCCAGATCATGCGCTCGCGCAACATGCCAGCGACGTTGATCAGAATGTCGATCTTGCCGAATGCCTCGACACACTGGGCGACCATGCCGCCGGCCTTCTGATAGTCGGAAACACTGTCATAGTTGGCCAGCGCCGTGCCGCCGGTTGAACGGATTTCGGCGACCACGTCATCAGCCGGACGCTCATCGGTCGGCTCGCCACCGCGTCCGACCCCTGGATCATTGACGATGACCCGCGCACCCTGACGCGCCAACAGCAAGGCAACTTCGCGTCCAATGCCGCGACCGGCACCGGTAACGATGGCGGATTTACCTTCGAGATGCATGCGATTGTCTCCTCGCCTGTGAATGTCGACTTATCTCTGCTCAGGATCGGGTACGAAAGATCAGGTGATCAAGATCAGATGCAGCTACAAGATATAGATACGCTGCAGTCGCTATTGATTCTATTCCTGGACGATTTCAAGAATATCTTCCTGTCGAGTTCTGGTTTTGAAATTGAACATTAGAATTTGAACTGGAAGGCTGCCGTGGTTAAGAATAGGTGCGCAGCGAAGCAGTCCGATCCATCAGTCAAAGCAGGACTAAGTAAGATGAAGATTTCGGAACGATTTTTTCTCAAGCGAAGGACAGCGCTCGGCATGGCTGTATCCAGCCTCCTGTTACCTTGGCCTTTGCGCGGTGCCTTGGCACAAGGCGCGTACCCGTCGCGCAGCGTGAAGATTCTGGTTCCGTTTGCCCCAGGTGGCGGCAACGATGTGTTCGCCCGACTGATCGCGCAGCGCTTGACGGAGGCCTGGAGTCATTCGGTGGTAGTTGAGAATCGCGCCGGCGCCGGTGGCAACATCGGTACCGCCGAGGCGGCGCGCAGCGCCCCGGATGGCTACACCTTGTTGCTCGGCCACACCGGTACTTTGTCGATCAATCCGCCGTTGTATGCCAATTTGCCGTATGACGTTGAGCGCGACTTGCAGCCGATCATCAGTTTTTGCGCGACGCCGCTGTTGCTGGTGGTAAACCCTGGCCAAAGCATTCAATCGCTGGCCGACCTGCTCGCGAGGGCGCGCAGCAAACCCGAGGCGATCAGCTTCGGCTCGGGCGGCCAGGGTACCGGCGCGCACCTGACCGGCGAACTGTTTGCTTCGCGCATCGGCGTGCGACTACTGCACGTACCCTACAAAGGAACCTTGCCGGCGCTGACTGATATCGCGGCCGGCCATATTGCGATGATGTTCAGCGTCGGCCCGCCGGCGCTGCCGCTGATCAAGGCCGGCAAGCTCAAGGTACTCGCCGTCACAGGCACGCAGCGATTGCCCTCCTTAGCGGAGACGCCGACCATGATCGAAGCCGGTTTGCCCGACTTCGAAAGCTCGCTGACCTATGGTGTTTTGGCACCGCGCGGAACACCAGAGGCAATCAGCCGCGAGGTGTTCGAGCAGATCGTCAAAGTAGCGCAGAGTCGCGAATTCCAGGAACGTATGAGCAACGAAGGGGCGATCGCCCAGATCGGTAATGCGACGCAGTTCTCGGCACTGATCCGTAGCGAAACCGTCAAATGGGCAAAGCTTATTCAGATGGCCGGGATCAAACCGCAATAGCGACTCGCTCGGGACGTGCTCGTCGCGCCCAGCTTCAAGCGTGCGCCCGCGGAGAATTCGAGATAGATAAGCGGTATTGGCAAAAGTTCACTTTATGCCCCACTTGCCCGCTGTTACCATCAAATTATGTCCAGTGCCACAATCGACCTAAGCCGAATGGCACTTACTTTAGCCATTATTGATGACCATAACGTTGAACGAGATCGCGCGCGATTTTGCGTGATGTTTTTAGCCACGGGTAGGATTTGGGTCGTCGCTTTCGCATTCGCGGCTCGATTCGATCAGGTCGATTACCCACAGCGCACTGAGCGATCAGAGCGAATAGGCGGCCGCATTCGGTGGAGACGGTTAGTCCACGGCTCACCCATTCGGTCCACAGTTGCACCGTATGCTTAAAGCTCAAGTCGCGCGGATCTACGTTGGCGTTGTAGGCGGCCTGTGCCATGAGCAATCGAATCACGTTATAGGCCAGCAGATAAGCCCACATTTCTTTCTCGTTCATCTGCGGGGTCAGGCAATGCAGCTCCTCCATGCC
>JANORY010000446.1:0-1466 GCA_031415535.1 Burkholderiales bacterium
GCTTCATTGACCAAAATGGGCGGCTCGATTTCCTCAAAACCTGCTTTTACGGCCTCGTCGAGAAAGAAATTGATGAGCGCGCGCTGCAATTTGGCACCCTTTCCGCGATAAACAGGAAAACCTGAACCGGTCAATTTCACCCCCAATTCGAGGTCAAAAAGGTTGTATTTTTTGGCCAAATCCCAGTGCGGCACGGCATCGGCGGCGAGGGTCGGGAACGGTTTTTCCCAATTTCGAAACACCTCATTGTCGTCCGCCGATTTGCCCGACGGCACCTTTTTATACGGCACATTTGGCACCGAAAGCAGGTCGTTTTCGAGCATTCCCTCGGCGGCAGCCTTCTTTTCTTCCCAATTTCTGGATTGCTCTTTCAATTCGGCGACGCGGGTTTTCATGGCCTCGGCCTCGTCTTTTTTGCCTTGTCCCATGAGTTTTCCAATCTCTTTTGAGAGGCGATTTTGCTCGGCGAGGCAGTCGTCGAGTTCTTTTTGGGCGGCTTTTCGGGCATCGTCGTTTTTGAGAATCTGGTCGAGCACTTTGAGTTGTTCGGCAGACCAGCCCCGTTTTTTGAGGCCGTTTCGGACGCGGTTTTTTTCGTCGCGGATGACTTTTACTTGCAGCATGGAAAAAAGGCTGATGAGTGATTTTGAATTTTTGGAACGAATGGCCGAATGATTGGGGGCAGAATTTTTTGTTTTAAATTTCAGAAACCGTTTTTCGAAAATGGGTTCAATTCATTGAAAATCAATGGGTTGCAAAACGGAATTTTCGTTTTCTGAAAAATTATTTCTCCCTGAAATTGGCAACAAAAATCAGCGGCTCCCCGTTTAGCCAACTCGAAAGCGAAGCCGATTGGAGAAAACGCCGACAAAAAAGTTGCCGTTTTTTTGCGGGGCAATGATAAATCAAATTGAAATCCGCGTTTACATTTGCCTCGGGCAAATCCGAAACAGGAACCTGTTCGACTGCATTTCCGCCCCCGTTTCCCCAGCAATTTTAACCGAAAACCCGATGGACTGAGAGGCGACCAGGCCGGTCAAAACCGGCAGAAAGTACAACAAATTACGCCTGTCCGTTTTCCTCACATCCTTCTGTTCGACCCGCAATCCACGCGAAAAACCAGTTTTCAAACCATTCTGCAAGCCCGTTCCGCGTTTCGCGAGCCGCGCTTTTCAAACACAGACCGCTATCGGTATCCTTATTTTTTCCCTTTTGTAAACTTCGCTTTTTGCAGTGCGCTGCATTGAGAAACTTGTTCCAATTATTTTTTTCCTACCATGTACGACATTTTGCAGCTGAATGAAAAGCTGGTTCCCGAATTGAAAGAAATCGCCGCCGCTCTGGGGGTGACCTACGAAGAACTGTCGATGGACTCCTCGACGACGAACTATTCGTCCGCGAGGGCCGCCCTGCTGATCGCCTGGAAAGAGACCTTGGCGCTGCGAGGGCTGATCGAGCAGCAGATC
>JANORY010000447.1:0-5493 GCA_031415535.1 Burkholderiales bacterium
CGGGAAAGCTCTAACGTCGAGGATCGACGCAATTCGCCGAGCGGTGGTGGTGGTAGGTTTCCGATTCCGGGTGGCCGTGGCGGCTTGGGTGTCGGCACCATTGTGATCGCCTTGTTGGGTGCGTGGCTGTTCGGCATTAACCCCATGACGGTCATGGACATCCTCGGAGGCGGGGAGGGTCCGTCGATGAGTACGCAGGCCCCACAACCGCAAGTCAGCCCAAGATCGGGACAGCCGGGCGCGCCACCGGGCAACCAGGCAGCCGGCGCGCAAGATCAAATGTCAAAGTTCGTTTCGGTCGTTTTAGCCAGTACCGAAGACACCTGGAAGAAGGTCTTTCAGAATTCCAACAGTCAATATCCGCCACCGCGTCTGGTGCTTTATTCCGGCCGGACCGCAACCGGCTGCGGCACTGGCGAAAGCGCGGCGGGTCCGTTCTACTGCCCGGCCGACAAGAAGCTTTATATCGATCTGGCGTTCTACAAATTGATGCGTGATCGCCTGGGGGCGGCCGGCGACACCGCTCAAGCTTATGTGATTGCGCACGAGGTCGGTCACCATATTCAGAATCTCGTCGGTACCATGGAAAAGATGGAGCAGGCGCGCGCCCGCATGAGCACGCAGCAGTACAACCAGTTATCGGTACGGCTCGAATTACAGGCCGATTGTTTCGCTGGTATTTGGGTCCATCATTCGCAGCAAGCAAAAGGTTGGCTCGAACCTGGCGATATTGAAGAGGCGATCAACGCCGCTGCTGCGGTCGGCGACGATCGACTGCAAAAAGAAATGCAAGGCGTTGTCCGGCCCGAGAGCTTCACCCATGGCAGTTCAGCGCAGCGCGTCAAGTGGTTTCGAATCGGCGCTGAAACCGGCCGCATCGATCAGTGCGACGCCTTCGCAGCGCGCACCCTATAGCCACCGCTGCGCGCTTGAACACTGCAATTCCAGGCCCGCTGCAGGTCTGAACAAAGCCCGGAAAACACGACACTAGTCCGCCACTGGCGGGCTTTTTTTTGCCGCTGATCGGCCTGGCGTTTTTCGCAACTATTCACCGCCAACATTTCCGGCAGACTGGCAGTTCACTGCAAAACAGTCCAGGAAGAAGTTCGTTGGCTCTAGCCTCGCCTACCGCATCGGTTAACGATACCGTATTGCCGAAAGGCTCTGCGGCGCTCGTTAATGATGCGCAGATCAATGATGCGCAGATCAATCTCGCGCAGATCAATGCTGCACTGATCAGGCTCGCCGAACACAGTCTCGCCGAGGCCAACTTTCGCAGCGCCGCGACGGTGTTATGCACCGATCTGGCTGTACTGTTGTCGGCCGCACGGGTGAGCTTGGGTTGGCTCGGCAAAGGATCCATTCAGATCATTGCCCTTTCCAATTCGGGTTCAGCGGAACTGGAGTCTGAGCAGTCGGAGATGCTCGGCAATGCCATGCATGAGGCGATCGATCAGGCCGACACCTTGCAATGCCCGGCACCATCAACGGGCCTGCCAGCGCGCCGAATCGTGCAGGCGCAGCAAGTGTTGACGCGCGCGACCCAGGGATCGGTGCTGACGGTCCCACTGGCCGGCCCCGGACGAATATCAGGCGCATTAGTCATCGAGTTTTCGGCGATCGATCCGATCACGCCAGACCTGGTGCAGTTAGCGCAACGCGCCGCCCAGATCATGACACCGGTGCTGGCGTTGCTGCGCGAACGGGAAGCGCCGTGGTACCAGCGCTTGCGTGCATCGCCCACCGATCGCAGAATCGATGCCGCCCGAACCCGTATGCGGCGCTACCTGATCGCCAGTGCGCTCGCGCTGGTGCTGGCGGCATTGCTGGTGCCGATCAATCACAGCGTCAGCGCACCGGCCCGGATTGAGGGCGAGGTTCAGCGAGTGGTCGCCGCACCCATCAAGGGTTACCTGAAAGCCGTCAAGGTGCGGCCCGGCGATCGGCTGAAAGCCGGGCAACTGATGGCCGAACTCGGCGAACGCGATCTGGAGCTTGAACGTGCCAAGTTCAAAAGTGAAATCGCGCAACACGAAGGCGCTGGTGCGGCAGCGTTTGCCAAGGGTGATCGCGCCGCGATGTCCATGTCACACGCCAAAGCCGACGAGGCGCGCGCTCAACTGGGCCTGGTCGATCACCAACTGGAGCAAATTCAATTGACCGCGCCGATTGATGGCGTTCTGATTCAAGGCGATCTTGCGCAATCGATCGGAGCGCCGGTTGATCGCGGACAAACACTCTTTACCATCGCGCCAGTCGACCGCTTTCGAGTGATCGTCGAGCTCGATGAGCGTGATGTTCGCGCTGTTAGCGTCGGTCAGCGCGGTGAACTGGCGTTATCGGCGATGCCCTGGGATACGCTGGCTGTGAGCGTCAAGCGCATCGCGCCGATGGCTACCATCGTTGAGAACCGCAACGTCTTCGAGCTGGAGACGGTGCTGAGCAGTGCGGTGGGCGAGATTCGCCCCGGTCTGCGCGGCACCGTCCATCTCAGCGTTGGCCAATCAACGTTGTTGATGATCTGGGGTACGCGGGCGATCAACACATTAAAGCGCTGGAGCTGGCGCTGGACGCCCTAGTGTCTAGGTGTCGGGGCTAAGCACCATGTCGCACTCAATGTTCAGCCCCCTGTGGTATCGCGCCGCCGATCTGAAACCGAAATGGCGCCCGCACGTTCGTGTTGATCGACAGATTTCACGCAACGAGGTCTGGTACGTGTGCTCCAACTCGGTCGGCGCACGCAGCAGCCGCCTCGACAGCGCCGCTTATGCCCTGGCCGGGCGCTGTGATGGCCGGGCGAGCTTGCAGCAGATTTGGCAGGCACTGGTCAATCAGGATGCCGATCAAGCGCCGACCCAGGACCAGGTACTGAGCACGATTGCGCAATTGGTTGCCGATGGTTTTCTGGAGTGCGACAGCTTGCCGGATATTGCTCAACTGATGCATAACGACGCGCTCGCCAGTGCCGCCAAGCGTTCGGCTCGAATGAATCCGCTGTCGCTGCGCCTTGCGCTGGCCAACCCGTCGCGCCTGTTGCGTCGCCAAACCCGATGGGCGCATCGGTTGTTCAGCACGGCTGGACTGGTGATCTGGTTGGCGCTGATGCTGGCCGCTGTGCTGGTCTGTGTTGGCCATTTTTCCGAGCTCTCTAAACACGCAGACACCTGGCTTGACACACCGCGTTACTGGCTGCTCGGCTGGATGCTTTTTGTTCCGATCAAGCTGATTCACGAAGCAGCGCACGCGCTGGCAGTGCGCCGATTTGGTGGCCAGGTACGCGAGGTCGGCATTGCCTTCTTGATGTTGTTCCCGGCACCTTATGTCGACGCCAGTGAGGCAAATCGATTCGCCTCCGGCGGCGCGCGCGCCGTGGTCAGCGCCGCCGGCATTTTGGCCGAACTCGGACTCGCCGCGATCGGCGTGTTGATCTGGGCCAACAGCGAGCCAGGCTGGACCCGTGATATTGCCTTCACGGTCGCTTTTATCGGTACGGTGTCAACGCTGATGTTCAATGCCAATCCACTGATGCGCATGGATGGCTACTTCGTGCTGACGGATTGGGCGCAGCTCCCCAATCTGGCAGTGCGCAGCGCTCGGCACTGGCAGCATTTGCTGCAACACCGACTGCTCGGTGTTGCCGTCACCCAGCCTGTGCGCGCTGCCGTCGGCGAGCAAAAATGGTTGCTCGCCTACGCCCCTGCGGCCTTCATTTATCGGCTCGCGATCAGCGCCTGGCTGATCATCTGGATCGGTGAATTTAATCGCTGGTTGGCCGTGCTGACGGCACTGCTGATGATTCTTTGGATGGTACTGATTCCGCTGCTGCGCCTGCTGATCGCCGCGCAAGGTTCGGCGCAGGGCTATCGGCAACGGTTGCTGGCACCGTCCCGTCTGCTGCTCGCGCTAGGTCTGATTCTGCTGGCCGGAGGCTTGCTGCCGCTGCCGGATAATCGGATCAGCGAAGGGGTGGTCTGGATGCATGAAGACAGCCAGGTTCGCGCGCCGATCGAAGGTTTTGTTGCCGCGGACCAGACGCTGATGTTCGGCGCGGTCCGGCGCGACCAGCTTATTTTCCAGCTTGAAGATCTGGCACTGAGCGCCGAACACCGCCGGCTGCTGCAGCGTCAGCCCGGGCTGCAATCCGAGCTCTATGCGAGTCTGCGAACCGACCCAGCGCGCAGCCGTCAGGTGCAAGAACAGCAGAACGCTCTGGATGCCAGTCTGGCGCGGGTCGAGGAACGTATTGCACACCTGCGCATCAAGGCCGGCAGCGACGGTGAATTGGCGATCATCCGAGCCGATGATGCTGCCGGTCGATTCGTCAAACAAGGCGAGGTGATCGGGGTCATTCAGACCGACCGTGCACCGATTATCCGGATCGCGCTCGATCAAGACGAAGCCGCCCGAATCAGCAGTGCATCCAGGCGGGTTTCGGTGCGATTGGCCGAGTCGCCCGGCGAAACTTGGGTGGCGCATCTGCAACGCCAGCAACCCGCTGCGGCCAGCAAATTGCCGAGCGCAGCGCTGGCCGAAATCAACGGTGGCCCAATCCAGATCGACCCGAGCGATAAAGAAGGAACTCGGCCAGCCTATCCGACCTTTCTGATCGACGTTGAACTGGCGAGTTCAGCGAACCGCCAACTGAGGGCACAACTCGGCGCGCGCGCCTGGGTCAAATTCGAGTTCGCCGCCACGCCGCTATGGTCGCAGCTCACACGGGCACTGCGCCAAACCATTCGCCTGCGTTTCGCGACAGAACAAGTGTAGAAGGCGGTCGTGTTCAAGTTACAGCCTTCCCGCCTGAGATCCTTAAGCGGCAGCCCGCGCCCGCAGGCGATGGTTGCGCCGGGACTCATCTGGGGCAATTATCCCGAACGCCCTGAGCCCAGAGTCCATCAACAAGGTTTGGTGTCGTGGTTCGAGCGGATCGAACGTCGTTCGAGCGGACTGGCGCGGATCGAAGCTTTGGCACGCAGTACCGCTCAACTCAGCGTTCATTTCACCGATCGACTCAAGCAGCGGCCCGAGGGCGGCTCGGCGCTGCTGGCGACGCTGCGCACTCGCCTGCGCCGCGACGGTTTGACGGCCGGCAATTGCAGCACCGCGCTGGCCTGGGTCGCGGCTCGAATCAAGCTGCTGTTGCACATTGAGCTACACGAAAATCAACTGATCTGTGCCCTGCACTTGCTCGACCAATCGCTCAGCGAAATGGCAACCGGCGAAGGTAAAACGCTGGCTGCGGCCTGTGCCGCCTCGGTGATGGCGCTGGCCGGTGCGCCGGTGCATGTTCTGACCGCCAACGACTACCTGGCCGAGCGCGATGCCGAGCAACTTCGCAGGCTCTATGACGATCTCGAACTGACGGTGAGCTGCGCCCTCGAGTCGCACTCTATTGAGTTTAGACGCGCTAGTTATCGCGCCGATGTGGTGTACGCGAGCGCCAAAACGATTGCATTCGACTACCTGCGCGACCGTCTGACGCGCGGGCAGCGC
>JANORY010000448.1:0-2832 GCA_031415535.1 Burkholderiales bacterium
CCGGCGGCGGCCAAGTTTACGGCTACCGCCTCCCACATACCATGCCCATTGGCGGCATAAAAAAATACGTCTGAATTTTCGGTACGAAGCAACCGCTTCAAGCCGAGTTCGCATTGGGTGATGGTTTGCGCCACACGCGGATCGGCCAGATCCATCATCGGCCGTTGCATGGCGTGCATGACCTCATCGGGTACACGGGTCGGGCCTGGCGAGTGGACAAATCGGTGGCCGGGAATTCTGGGAATGTTCAGTCGGGGTTCAGTCATGAGACTCATCAAGATTATTGGTTACAAATTATCGGGCGACTTGCCGTTTATAGCTCGATGAATTTTGCCCGCGTCAAATACTCATAAGCATCCCAGGCGGCCCTCGAAAAGCGATCAGCCCGCGCCTCGAAGGCTCGAATCTGTACTTCCTCTACCGCCGCTTCCTGCAGGCTGGCCAGATGATCCTCCAGTGCCTGCGTCATCTCGGGAATCAAGTCGTCCAGATCGAGCTTGAGTTCCTCGAAGGCATCACCAAGCTCCTCAAAGCTCCAATGCGTTTCCGAGTTGGTCAGCGCAGGATCTGCGCCGGGGCTCTCGAAATCATCGTTCTCGTAGCGCTCATCTTCATAATCTTCGGGCTGATCAATCAACTGCAACTGTTCACTGATCGCCTGGATGCGCAGCAAAACCGCAGGATCAGCGAGATCCTGGGTTGCCTCCTCGACCTCTTCAAGCACATCGCGGATATCCTCAATCGCTTGGCTCAACAGCAAATGGCCATACTCAAAACTGCGAACGCTTTCGGAAGCATTATCCAGTTCTGCCAGCAGGTCCTGATCAATCTCGGTATTTGACATATCACAACACACAGCCATAGTGCGCGGTTGACACCAGCCGGATGTACTTGTCAAGCACCGAACCGGGCCGCACGCGCTGCGCGTGATCCGGTGCCCGCCACGACTTCATTCGGCTGGCGATCTCCTCGTCCGGAATCGCCAGATTCACGGTCCGAGCTAGTGGATCGATGACGATCAGATCGCCGTCACGGACCGCCGCAATCGGGCCGCCGCGAGCGGCTTCCGGCGAGATATGACCGATTAGAATGCCGTGCGATACGCCAGAAAAACGACCATCGGTAATCAGCGCAACCTCTTCGGCCAAACCGCGTCCTTGCAGTTGAATGGTCAGCATCACCATCTCGGGCATACCCGGACCACCAACCGGCCCGACATTTCGAACCACAATCACCGTACCCGGCACAATGTCGCCAGCCTTGATGGCCTGCATCGTTTCGGCTTCCGATTCAAACACGCGCGCCGGACCTCGAAACTCGCCCTTCGCAAGCGTCTTGCCGGAAAGCTTGAGCAGGCAACTTTCAGGCGCGAGATTGCCTTTGAGTACGCTGATGTGATTGTTCGGCGGCGCGATGGGCCTGGACACCGGGAACACCACAGTCTGTGCGCCCAAGGATTCCAGGGTCGGCACCTCGGCCAGGTTCTCGGCCAAGGTCTTGCCGGTAACGGTCATGACGTCGCCGTGCAGCAAGCCGTGGCGCAACAATTCCTTCATGACAATGGGCACACCGCCCAGGTTGTGCAGCGACACCATGGCATTGACGCCGTGCGGCTGCAAATTGGCAATCAAAGGAACCCGTTCGCCGATTTGCTGAATACGTTCAATGGTGATCGGCACTTGTGCCTCGCGCGCAATAGCCAGCACATGCAAATACATATTGGTCGAGCCGCCCATTGCATAAACCGTTGTGATCGCGTTCTCGAACGCGCGCTCGGTCATGATGTCGAGCGGCCGGATGCCGGCGGCGATTAATTGATACAGCGCCGCAACCGATGCGTGCGCCTGCGCCCGCACGTCGGCATGTATGTCACTACGCGCGTCGTAATCGGCCGGATGCGAGGCGCCGCGCGGCAGCATCATGCCGATTGCCTCGGCAATGGTGCTCATGGTGTTGGCCGTGAACATGGCGCCGCAGGTGCCGCTGCCGGGCATGACATTTTTTTCGATCTCAAGAAATTGCCCGGCCGACAGTCGGCCAGACTCATGCGCCGCCCGACCCTCGGCCCAGTCCATGATTGTCAGGTTATTGCCCTTGCTGGCATAGGGCTCGAACGACACATGGCCGGGTGAACTGGTGCCCGGATAAAGCACCAATCCGAACGCGTTGGTGCGGGCCAGCGGCATCAAGGCAGCGGCGCCGGTTTTGTCGCAGCCAGAGATGACAATCATGGCGTCGCCATGATGCGCGTAGTGGCCAATCTCAAAACAATCAGCGACCACGTCGCGTGACACCAGGCTATAGCCGGCTGTCGGGCTACCCTGCGTCAACGCATCCGAGACGGCAGGTGCGCCAACGATCAGGCCCTGGCCGCCGCGCTCGGCCAGCAGATCAACCAGCAGATCGGTGATTGTGCGCACCCGGTTGTTGCAGCGATGGGCATTGGTGTAGGCGCTGGCAATCGTAACCACTGCGCTGGCCTTGGTGGTCTTGTCAGGATCAAACCCGGCAGCACGCATCTCGACACGGGAATTTTTCCAGAAGGTGCTGCTATCTTTTTGAATGACCATTGATTTCATCCTTTTTTTGGAACGTACCTTAGCGCATTTTGACGAACGCAAAAATCATTCTAGACCGGAGCATCAAGCGGAACCGTTAAGATAGCCATCATGCCAGCCACCGACCCCGCCACCACGACCGCAAACACGACTGCAATCCCGGCACACTTGCCGACGCTTGATCCGCAGCGGCTGCGCAGCGCGCTGGTCGCCGCCGACAGCCGGGTGCTGCTGATGTGCCTCGTGCATAGTAGCGGCGATCGTCGCTGGCTCG
>JANORY010000449.1:0-3684 GCA_031415535.1 Burkholderiales bacterium
GCCGCCGCTTCAATGGCACAGTCGCCGCAGGACAGGCGCTGCGCATCATGACCGGTGCCGTGCTGCCCGACGAACTCGACACGGTTATTGCGCAGGAACTTTGCACAATCGACGGTTCGCAGATTCGGGTTCCAGCCGGTCAGCGGCTCGGTCAACATTGCCGCACCGCCGGTGAGGATTTGGCCATCAACAGCATCGCACTGCCGGCCGGTCGGCAATTGACGGCTGCCGACGTAGGGCTAATCGCATCACTAGGCTTGGCAAGCGTTCGGGTGCGTCGAAGACCCCGGATCGCTGTCTTCTCAACCGGCGACGAACTGCTGGAGCCAGGGCTACCGGCGCAAGCTGATCGGATCTTCGACAGTAATCGTTACGTGTTGCTGAGTCTGCTGGCAGACCTTGGCCTGAGTGGCGAGGATTTGGGGATTGTGCCCGATCAACCCGAGGCGCTGGAACAGGTGCTCAGTCGCGTGGCCGAAATGGACTTGGTTATTTCTTCCGGTGGCGTCTCGGTGGGTGAAGCTGACTTCACCCGCGCGCTGCTGAATCGTCATGGCCACATCACCTTCGCCACACTGGCGATTCGCCCGGGCCGACCGCTGGCGTTTGGTAAGCTGGGCAAGGCTTGGTATTTTGGTCTGCCCGGCAATCCGGTCGCTGTCATGGTGACCTATCTTTTTGTGGTGCGCGATGCCGTACTTCGCCTGCTCGGTGCCGAACCACAGGCGCTGATTGCGGTGGCTGCCCGTGCCACGACTACAATCCGCAAACGCGCTGGCCGAACCGAGTATCAACGAGGTAATGCAACACTCGGCGCAGACGGCCAGTTGCAGGTCGAGCTGACGGGCCAGCAAGGTTCGGGCGTGCTGCGCTCCATGGCCGAGGCCAATTGCATGATTGTGCTCGACCCGGAGCAGTCCAGCGTTTTAGCCGGCCAGCCGGTTTCAATCATTCCGTTTCGCGGCCTGCTTTAAAACCCTGATCTGGATTCGCGCGACATGGCCGTCATGCAAGCAAGGACCGAGTGTTAATCCGCCCTTTAGTGTCGTTCATAGTGGCCCGCAGTGGACCCGCGCTAGCCTTGCCGACGCCTCTATCCTTGCCGACGCCTCTATCCTTGCTGACGCTGCTCGCCCTGCTGTCGCTGCTCGCAATCAGCCCGGTTCGCGCACAATCGAGTACGGCTGCGCCCGAGCTGGAGGCGCTGACCCTGCAGCGCGCCCAAGAACTACAGCGCGACTCGAACCGATCAATCCGTACGGCGTTGCGGCAGTCCGAAATTGCCGCGACCGAAGTCTACCGAGTTAATGTCCGACCGAATCCTTCACTGACCGCACAAGTCTCCAATACCGAACCGAACCGTTATCGGCCCGGTAGCACCGACCGGATTCTTCGTCTGGATCAATTGATCGAGCGCGGCGGCAAGCGCGAGCTTCGAACGCGCCAGGCGCAACTACTTGAGCAAGCGTCGAAACGGGACTTGGCTGATGTCATCCGTCAGCAAAATTTGCAGCTTGCGCAGGCTTATTTCGAACTGGTCGCCGCCCAGGACAGTCACGCGCTGGCGCTTGAAAACCTGGCCGGCTACCAACGACTGTTGAGCGCTGCCGAACGGCGCGCGAACGCAGGCGATCTCGCCAGCGTTGATGTCTCACGACTCAAGGTCGAAGCCAGTCGCTCAGCCAACGAACTGCGCGCTGCACTGGCGCAGATTCAACAGGCTCAAGTCAACCTTGCGGCTGTGCTTGGACAGGAGCGTGGCGCTTTGGGTGTACGAGCGATTGATCCATTGCCCGGAAAAGATACCATCAATGCGCTGCGCAAATCGATACCGCAAAGCTTCGAGCAACTCGAAGAGATGCTGCAAAGTCGTCGCGCCGATATCGTAGCGGCGCGGCTGCGAACCGAGGCTGCGGAGCAAGGCGTTGGATTGGCCCAGAGCTTGCGTGCCCGCGATGTTTCGGTGGGCCTGCAGACCGAACGCTCGCCAGCGTTCGGTGGCCATGTGTTTGGCATCAGTGCGACGGTCCCCTTATTTGTCAATAACGACTTTGCCGGCGACGTGTCGCGTGCGTTGGCCGAAAAAGATGCTGCCGACGAAGAATTGACCCGGCTCAAGGCGCAGATCCGAATTGAGCTGGAACGCGCCCGTAGTTTGCTGAGCGCGGCGGCTGACCGGGCCTTACGTCTGTATACCCATACCCTGCCCGATGCGGCCAAGGTGGTCACGGCCCTCGAGTTCGCGTTTTCGAAGGGCGCGGCAACGCTGATCGATTTGTTTGATGCGCGCCGACAAAGCGCCGCTGTTCGCGCCGAAGCCATAACCGCCCGGCTTGATTTTGCGAAGGCCTATGCCAGTTATCAGGCTGCCATTACTCTGGAGAATCTACCTTGACCCTGACTGGCTCGTTATTCAGACTAAGCAGGGCGTTGTGGGACGCGTTAGCGTTGGCGTTCGACAGGACGTTAAGGCTAGCGTTTAACAGGACGTTAACGCTGGCGTTTAACAGGACGTTAACGCTGGCGTTAACCCTGCCCGTAGTCCTGACGTTATCAGCTTGCGGCAAAACAACTACTGACATCAGCAAATCGAGCGTGCCGCAAGCCGAAGTCGGCACTGATCGGGTGGCTTTTCCCAAAGACAGTCCGCAACTCGCCACGCTGCGGGTGGTCAATGCCGTGCTTGAGCAAGAGAGTTTTATCCGCATCAACGGACGCGCCTCCTGGAATGATGCGAAGACCTCGCGCGTTAATTCTTCGGTCAGCGGTCGGGTCGTGGAATTGATTGCAACCCCCGGCATGATGGTTAAAAAAGGTGCTGTATTGGCGGTCATCAGTTCACCTGAATTTGGCCAGATTCAAGCCGAAGCGCGGCGCGCCGACGCTGATCTGCAACTGAGCGAGCGGACGCTTGCGCGTGTCAAGGAACTGCACAGTGCCGGGGTCATACCGACCAAGGAGCTGCAGAGTGCCGAAGCGGACTACTCACGCAGCCGTGCAGAGCGCACGCGCACTCAAATTCGGGAGAAGAACTTCGGCGGCGGCAAGCGACTTGATCAACTGTTTCGAATGGTCGCCCCGATCGCCGGCGTTGTGGTTGATCGGCACATCACCATTGGTCAGGAGGTGCGCGCCGATCAAGCCAGCGAAGTACCCCTGTTTGTGATCTCGGACCCGCAGAATTTGTGGATATCACTCGATGTGCCCGAGTCTTTGACCCAGGAGATTCAGATCGATGAGCAGGTGCGCATTACGGTGCCGGCGCTGCACGGCGAAATTTTTCCAGCGCGTATCGAATATGTCTCCGACTTCATCGATCCGCAAACCCGCACCGTCAAGGCGCGCGCCTCGGTCGAGAACCCTCGACGCCAGTTAAAGGCCGACATGTACGTGACTGCGGAAGTTGAAGTACCGGCTTCCGAGGCATTGAAGGTTCCGGCCAATGCGCTTTATTTGCAGGGCAATCAATATTTTGCCTTCGTTGAGGAATCGCCCGGCTTGTTTGTCCGCCGATTATTAAAAGCGGAGTCGGCAGGACTGGGAACGATGCGCGTGACCTCGGGCATTCTGAAGGGTGATCGGCTGGTGGTCGACGGCGCACTGTTGTTGCAGCAAATGCTCAATCTAAAGGCCAACTCACCACCCGCCAAGAAGGTGCAGACCGACGGCAAGTTGCGGCCCTGG
>JANORY010000450.1:0-1192 GCA_031415535.1 Burkholderiales bacterium
GGGTGAACGGACGAAAGCGATTGGATTTGGCCATTTCAATTCCGATTCGAAAAAAAAGAACGGCTGGGCCCGCATCTTCTCAAATAAATCGCGAACTGACCTTCATACCGAGGTAGTGCTGCCCAGCCGTCTGCAAATGGATCGAATGCCCCTGCACCTGCTGCGTCACAGCGTGCATATCGCGCAAGCGTCGCTCGAAAGGATAGCTGTCAAAAATCGCCGTTGCGCCGGCATCGGTATAGGCATCTTCTGCGACTCGGGCCGCTTCCCGAATGGCGTAGGTAGAGGCCAGGCGCATGTTGATGCGATCTTCGAAACGCTGACTGCCGGTCTCTATGCAGCCGTCCCAGGACCTGCGCAAACTGTCGATCAGCCAGATGCGCATTGACTCCAGTCGCGCATGTGACACCGCGACATGGTCCTGAATGACGGCGTTATCGCGCAACATCATGGTGGCGCTGGTTGAGGTCTTCTGCTTGGCCAGGTTGATGAACGAATCGAGCATGGCACGTCCCAGGCCCAGTGCTACCGCTGCAAAGCCAGCCTGATAAACAATGGTGGGCGAAAAGCGATACAGAGGGCCGAACTCACGGCGCTCTGATTGCGGTGCCGTCAGGGCCGCGCCGTCGCTAGCAGCCAGCAGATCCGGTCCGACCGCCCGTGGCACGATGCAGTATCGGGAGGCCACAAAAAGTTCGTTGACTGAATAAGTGTCGCTGCCGGTACCGCGCAAGCCAAGGACCTTCCAACTGCCGGGCGCAATGTTGACGGATTGGCGCGGAATCAGCGCGGTGCGCTCCGCAGCTTGACCTGAGGCACCCTTGATCGGACCGCCATGGTGATCTTGAATCTGGCAGTGAGCACCCAGCCAACTCGAGTGTCGATTGCCGCTCCCAAAGCCCCAGGTACCGCTGACGCGCCAGCCGCCTTCGACCTGCCGGGCGATACAGGTGCCGGCCGGAAAGCCCCAGGACAAAACCGCGCGCGGATCGCCAAACACCTCGCTGGCGGCGTCTGGATCCATGTAAGCGGCCGATAGGGCGCAACCGTTGCTTTGGTTCACGGACCAGGCGGCGCTGGCATCGCCCTCGGCGATCGCGCAGATGACCTGAAAATAGGTCGGCAAGTCGAGTTCGGCACCGCCTTGCGAGCGCGGCAACAACAGCCGAAACATTCTGGCGCTGAATAACGC
>JANORY010000451.1:0-1948 GCA_031415535.1 Burkholderiales bacterium
CCTTACCGTCTCCCGCAGTCAGCGCACCGCCCGTCGCCTGCCGGTGTCGCCAACTGAAGCCGCGGCATTAAATTCGCAAGGATTGTTGCCGCGCGCCCTTGCCGACTAGGTCATCACTATGCTGAATGGTAAATCGATGGAGACCCTGAGCTTGTTATCCCGGAATGCCGATTTCGCTGAAGTTACCGATCTAAGCAGCGCGCGCCGTCTGCTCGGTGAACTGCTGGTTGACGCCGGAACGCTGACGCCGCCTGAAGTTGAGCGAATCCTCGCTGAACAGTCGCGTACCGGTCAGCGCTTCGGACAGGCCGCTCGCGCCCTGGGTCTGGCTGACAGTCGGGAAATCGAGCAGGCACTGTCCCGGCAGTTCGACTGTCCGTATCTGCCGGCCGGTGATCGGTCATTTTCCAGCAAACTCGCCGCCGCCTATCGGCCGTTTGGTCCGGTGGGCGAATCAATGCGCGCCTTACGCAGTCGATTAATGATGCGTTGGTTCAGTGGTGCCCGTCCGCACAAAGCCTTGGCCATCCTGGGTGTCGAACGTGGTGTTGGCCGCAGCTTTGTCGCCGCCAATCTCGCCGTCGTGTTGGCACAAACCGGCGAACGATGCTTGTTGATCGATGCCAATCTGCAACGTCCATCACAACACCTGATGTTCAAATTCCCGAATCCCAGACGCCGCGCAGGCTTGCAGGCGACCAGCGACAGCCTGAAGGAAATCGTCCGGTTTGCAGCCTTCCCCGAACTCGCCGTTCTGCCAGCGGGCGCGATCGCGGCCAATAACGACGGGCAGGTCGCCATCGATCGATTCACCGTCCTGCTAAACGATGTCGCCAAGGATTTTGATGTCATTCTGGTCGATACACCTGCCGCCAACGAATCGACTGATGCCCAGGCGATTGCCCTGCGAACCCAGGGCGCGTTGTTGGTTGCCAGCAGCGGCAAGACTGCGACTGATCAGCTTGCCGAACTGGACGCCAGTCTGCAACACGCGGGCGTTACACTAACCGGGCTGGTATTTAACCAGCGCTAAGCACGCACCCGATCAAACTCGTCGATCTTGGTCTTTTTGAATCACTGCGTAAAGATCGTGTTCAGTGCGTTCGTATTCAGTGCGTTCAAATATGCTCGCCTTCTCAGTCCGATCCATCGCCCGTCGGGGTGCACTTAAACGAGGTCTGGGTGGCCTGATCGGCGTCAGCGCACTCGCCGCTTTGCAGGCCTGCGGCACCTTGCCCTACGTCCGTGACCCTACGCTGCAGTATTCACCGGCTTTTTTTGGCGCGCGCCGTACCGATGGTGCGAGCCTGTATCTTTTTGGAACCTTGCATATTGGCCTTGATGCGTTTTACCCGTTACCGGTTGTCGTTGATCAGGCCTTTGATCGATCGCCACGATTGGCGGTTGAAATCGATGCCGGCAAGCATTGGAGTCAACTGGTCGCCGAATTTCGCCCCTATGTACGCTTGCCATCCGGGGTCACGCTGGCCGACCTGTTTCCGGCCGGCTTGCTCGATGAAATTCGCGGCTATTTCAACTTCCCGGACGAGCAATGGCGCGAGATGCAGTCGATGCAGCCGTGGTGGATCGCCAACTTCCGGTTTGGTACCGAGCGCGATCGGCTCGAACGGACCCGCGCCGAATTCGGCGTCGAGCAACACCTGTTGGCCGAAGCGCGAAAGCGCGGCAAGGCCGTGCTTGAACTTGAGCAACCGATCGAGCAAGTGCTCGGGCTGGCGGGCGGATCACTGGCGGAACAAAGTATTCAATTGCGCAACTGGTTTGCGGTGATCAAGCGTCGTGGCGGCTTGATGAGCGATCTGATTTCGGCCTGGCGACGCGGCGATCTGGCTTCGCTCGCCGAATTAAAGGCCGAAACCTGGGGTGATCAGCAACAGCAAACCAGTCTTCGAAGACGATTTTTTTCGGACCGGGATTCGCGCATGGC
>JANORY010000452.1:0-1893 GCA_031415535.1 Burkholderiales bacterium
CTTCACCAAGGCGCTCGCCGCCGAACTCGGCAAGGACGGCGTGCGCGTCAACGCCATCGGCCCCGGCTTCATCGAGACGCCGCTGAACGAGAAGACGCGCGCCAGCAATCCGGAGCTGGTCAAGACCTTTATCACCCATACCCCGCTGGGCCGCGCCGGTAAGCCGGAAGACCTCGTCGGCCCGGCGATTTTCCTCGCCTCCGACATGGCGGCTTTTGTCACCGGAACGATTTTGATCGCCGATGGCGGCTACCTGACGATTTAGTCGATGCGCCACCAAACCGCAATGGTATTGTCGAAGTGACTCGCATCTCGCAGCAGCACATTGCGACCGCGCTGACGAAGGTTAAGCAGCTTTCACTCAAAGAGAAAGAAGGTCTAGCGGACGAGCTTTTCGTCGCGCAACCGAATCTGTTGGCATCAGTTCTGGCACTCTCAATGAGTAATGTCTCGATGAAGGACATTGAGGTGGCGCTGAACATATTGTTTGTATGCTCTGAGGCGGTGCGAGTGTCTGGCCTCACCATTCCAACGATTTCCGAAGAGGTTCAGGACCTTTGCCTGGCGAGAGTCGTCGCGCGCGCAAGCTTCGCTGACAGGCTCCTGGCTCGCAGAGCTGAAGCTTAAGTCTGAGCAAGCGCGTCAGCGACGGCTTGAGTCGCGTTTATCAGGTCGGCGATCAAGCGATTATCGACATCCAAAAAACCTTCGTATTCGCCTTGGTTGCGCACCGTGTGGCACTTGTCCAGGATCCGCCAAACTTCGGGACCTAAACCGAGCGTATGCTGCACCGCCTGAAAAACGATGTATCGATTGCTCGGTCGATAACCTCTTCGGCGAAGCGCCGCCAAACACAAGGCATGCGACGCGTTGTAGGCCAGATCGAACCGGCTCTCGAGTGCCAACCCTGTATTGCGCGCATCATTTAAGCGGGCAATTCCGGTTCGAAGCAGCCCCTCCGTTTCGTTCGTATTGGGCGGCTCAGCCTTCAGCGACTTACCAGGTCCGCACAAATTTTCAAGTGGATCAGGCATCGAGTTCGCGCTCACTGCCGACCAGCCAAATCTTCGGTTGCTCCAGAACGCGAGTTATAAACGCATTGTCACTTCGAACGCGCTTGCGAAACTCTTTGGGTGAATACACAGTCGGATTGACTTTGCGCCCCAACGAGGTAGTCGCCGCTTCCAGCGCCGCGAACAATTCGCCGTAGCCAAGTTCCGCGCTGATGATCATCACGTCAATATCGCTTTGCGCCGTATCCTGATTGCGCGCGGTAGAACCGTAGACAAAGGCCGCATTTATCTGCGATTGCAATGGTGCCAATGCGAAACGCAATATGTCAGCCAGTCCAATCGTTTTGAGCACGATGCCGCGCAGCTCGGCGTACAACGGCGACGCGGTATCGGCCTGATAGTGCGTTTGATTGCCCAGCTTGCGAACAGTCAGCAATCCCGCAGCGGATAGCGACTTGAGCTCGCGTTGGACCGCGCCGGTGCCGGATTGCGCCAGCTCGATAATTTCGTTCGCATAAAAGCTGCGACCAGGCGTGCCATACAGCACGCCCAACACCCGCTGCCGCACCCGTGGAAACAACGCGTCAGCCGGGTTCGACGTCTCGATTGCGCCTTGAATCATACCCATAATGGGGTTCATAATACCCGAATTGGGAATGGCTTGGCAAGAAGACGGCAAATTCACTGTCAGACGCGCTCTTGCCATCTTGCCATCACCGTGCTACATTGCCATCACCATGCTACATTGCCATCATGACCTCTCCACAGCTTTCTGTTCGCAGCGCTCGCGCAAGGGATCTTGCCCATCAATTGTCTAAACGCGAACAACGGCCGATCCACGCCATTGTCGAAGACGCGCTGGTGCAATATGCGGCACGTC
>JANORY010000453.1:0-1321 GCA_031415535.1 Burkholderiales bacterium
GGTCGGCAACCGGCGTAACCGACAGCACTTCCTTCGTGATTTTGATGTCCGGAATTTCAATCGGCGTCGGGTCGTCACAGCCCGCCGCGCTGCTCGGAGCGGCGGCGTTGTTGGCGTTCGGGTTGCTGCCGGAGTCGCTCAAATCGGTGGCGACGGTAATCACGCCGGTTGCCGAATTGACGAATCGGCCCGAAACCAAAACCTGATTGGTCGGAATGCAAATCGCGTCAGCATTCATTTCCATCGTGAATGAGAAATCGAGAATCTGGTCAGGCTCCAAAAGGCCCGACGTGCCGTCGTAAATATTTCCATTCAGGAAAAAGTCCTGCCCGTAAACGGGGAAAATGGTCGCGTTTTGCGCCGAATTCGTGGTCGGTTCCTGCACGACGGCGACCATGTTGGCTCCCGGAATATTGAGTTCGTCAATCTGCAATTCATCGAGCGAGACATTGCCACGATTTTCCACGCGGACGCGGAATGAAACATCAAAATTGCCAATCACGCCGCTCGCCGCCGGGACAAAAGCCGTCACCTCTTTCGAGGCGCGAATGCGCGGCAGGTAAACGGGGGTCGGGTCGTCGTGATGTTGAATCGGCAAACCGCCGAGCGTCGCGCCGGGGGCTGCGTCGTTGCGGTTTTCCGGGTTGTTGCCCGAATCGCTCAAATCCGAAACCATGCCGGTCGTCGGCGGGGTGTTCGTGAATGTCCAGTTTGCCATCGCAACCGCCTGATTGACAGGCGGCACGGGGGTCAAATCGCCGTTCACGATGGCCGTGATGGTCACCATTATCTGCGAATTGCAGGCCAGCGGCCCCGTCGCCGTGATGGCCGAAACCACCGCCGACGTGCCGTTGTAAGCCGCGTTCACGGCAGCCGGGCCGCTCACGACCGTAACGTTTGAAAGGGAAACAAAGCCCGCTCCCAGGTTGCCGGCGGCGTTCAACTGGTCTTTCAACGTGACCATCGAAAGCGGAATCGAACCAACGTTTTCAATCGTGTATTTAAATACGACCGTAAAATTATTGGTGCAATTCGTCGGGTCGGCCACCATCGTTACCGACTGCACTTCTTTCGAAAGTTTGATGTCCGGAATTTCAACCGGGGTCGGGTCGTTGCAACCGGCGGCACTCGACGGCGCGGCGGCGTTGTTCGAATTCGGGTTCGAGCCGCTGTCCGACAGGTCGCTGGCTCAACGAGGCAACCGGCGTGACAACCATCGCAACCGACCTTTCGGACAGCGGCTCCGGCCCGAATTTGAACAACGCCGCCGCGCCGTCGAGTGCCGCCGGTTGCAACGACCCGACGCCGGTTGAACTGCCGG
>JANORY010000454.1:0-3610 GCA_031415535.1 Burkholderiales bacterium
GTCGGCTACCGGTACGGCCGCCAGCAGCGCTATAGTGTAAGGATGCAAGGGGGCGCGATAAAGATCCTCGCGGGTGGCAATTTCGACGATGCGCCCCAGATACATGACCGCGATACGGTCGCTGACGTGGCGCACCACCGCCAGGTCGTGGGCGATGAACAGATAGGCCAGACCCAGGCGCTCTTGCAACTCCACGAAAACATTGACAACCTGCGCTTGAATCGAGACATCGAGCGCCGAAACCGGTTCGTCGCAAATGATGAGACTCGGTTCCAGCGCGAGCGCCCGTGCAATGCCGATGCGCTGGCGCTGCCCGCCCGAAAACTCATGCGGATAACGATCGGCCATATCCGGCAACAGGCCGACAGTACTGAGCAGTTTGGCGACTCGATCGTCGTACTCGCCTCGGTTACTGTCCAGGCCATGTACCTCAAGCGGTTCACCGACGATATCGCGCACCTTCATGCGCGGGTTCAGCGATCCATACGGGTCCTGATAGACCATTTGCATTCGGCGACGCAAGGGCCGCATCTGCGCTTTGTCATGATGGGTGATGTCCTGGCCTTCGAACTCGATGCTGCCACTGGTCGCCGCCAGCATGCGCAGCACCGCCAACCCGGTCGTGGATTTGCCGCAGCCGCTCTCGCCGACCAGACCGAGGGTTTCGCCCCGGTCCAGGGAAAACGACACACCATCGACGGCACGCACGGTCGCCACCTGTTTTTGAATGACGATGCCGCGGGTGACCGGGAAGTGCACCTTGAGGTCTTGAACGCGAAGTAGCGGTTCGGCCATGACCCTCAGGCCTCCAGAATGCAGGCGACCTGGTGGCGCGGTGCGACCTCACGCAGCGCCGGGCGCTCCAGGCGACAGGCGTCAGTGGCTTGGCGGCAGCGCGGCGCAAAGGCACAACCCTTCGGCAGTGCCGCCAGATTGGGCGGCTGCCCCTCAATCGGTACCAGTCGCTGATTGGTATCGCTGTCCAGGCGCGGCACCGAAGCCATCAGACCGCGTGTATAGGGATGACGCGGTCGTGCATATAGTTCGCGGGCCGGCGCCGACTCAACCACTCGGCCGGCGTACATGACCACCACCCGATCGGCATAACGCGCCACCACGCCCAGATCATGCGTAATCAGGATCAGCGCCGAGCGGGCACCGGCGGCCAGATCCTTCAACAGATCGAGGATCTGTGCTTGTACCGTCACATCGAGCGCGGTGGTCGGTTCGTCGGCGATGATGAGCTGCGGTTTGCAGGCCAGCGCCATCGCAATCATCGCGCGTTGCCGCATCCCGCCTGAGAACTGATGCGGATAGGCGTTGACGCGCGAGGCGGTATCGGACATGCGAACCGTTCCGAGCAACTCACGCGCCAGTTGCAGTGCTTTATCCCACGGCGTGTGCTGGTGCAGGTTGATCGGCTCGGCCACCTGACGACCGATCGTGATCGCCGGATTTAACGAGCTCATCGGTTCTTGAAAAATCATCGCAATCCGGTTGCCGCGCATCGCCCGGACTTTCGAATCGCTAAGCTTGAGCATATCCTCGCCATCAAAAAGAATTTGCCCGCTCTCGATCTTCCCGGGTGGATTGGGAATCAAGCGCAAGATCGACAGCGCGGTCACACTTTTGCCCGAACCGGATTCGCCAACAATCGCAAGCGTCTCGCCGACCGCCACGTCGAACGACACCCGGTCCACCGCCGTCACCACGCCACGCTCGGTGCGAAAGCGGGTGACCAGATCGCGCACGCTCAACAACGCTTGCTCAGTCAAAATCTGCCTTTGCTCAAAGACCTATACCTGCTCAATGTCTCGTCCCTGCTCAGAGACCCATCTTTAATCAATGTCCCATTTTCTTTTTCATTTCCTGATCGATCCACATGCGCGCATGAATCGGGCCGGGTCGCTCTGAACCGGCGCGAAGCTCGCCGCCATAGTTCTTGACCCACGGCCACCAGGCGGTATACAAATACGGCACCGGCAGCCAAATATAGGGTGCCTTCTCGACGATGTCGCGTGTCATGATCTTGAGCTGCAATTGGCGCTTGCCTTCATCGCGTTCGGCATAGGCGACATCCATACGCCGGTCCATTTCCGCGTCGGAGTATCCGGATGGATTCCAACGTTGATTAGAGACAAAACTCTTGCGAATCGAGGTCGTCGGGTTGGTATGGCCGTTCTGCATGAAGTAGCCGGCGGTGTGCGTTCGAGTGGTCATGGCCGACAGGAAAGCGCCATACTCCAGGGGCTGGATCTCGATCTTGACCCCGACCTTCTCCAAGTAGGCGGCAATCAACGGCAGCAGATCCATATGGTCGGGCGAACAGGAACAGACTTGGACCTTGAAGCTGAAGCCCTTCGGGTAACCCGCCTCGGCCAGCAGTGCCCGGGCCTTGTCCGGGCTGTAAACAAACAACTCGCGGGCCGCCTCAGTCATTTTATCAAGGGGCTCGTAGTACCCGACATAGTCAGGATGCATTGGATAGGCAAACAACTCGGCGTTGCCGTTGTAGAACGCCTTGACGATCTCCTGCTTGTTGACGGCCATGTTCAGGGCGCGACGCACCCGCACATCGTCAAACGGTTTCTGGTCGACGCGCATCGCCAGGAACGTGCCACCGGTATTGAGCCAGCGATTCCATTTCAGGGCCGGCGCATTTTTCTTCAGTTCGTCGACCGCACTCCATCGAACCCCCTCCAGCACATCCAGTTTGGCGGTACGCAGGGCGGTAATGTAGGCTGATTCATCTTTAATGATCCGGTAGGAAATTTTCTCGGCAAACGGCAGTTTGTACTGCTGCGCACCGATGGTTTCCTTATCCCAGTAAATCGGGTTCTTGGTAAACGTCACCGTGTTGCCCTGTACGTAGTCGGTCAACTGGAAGGGACCCGTACCGACATGATTCTTCCAGTCCTTGGCACCGGCGTCCGCGACCTCTTTGGGCACAATGCTGGCGTTATAACCCCAACCCGAGCGATAGTCCCATTCTGCAAAATAGTTCTTCAAGGTAAACAGCACGGTGTATTTGTCGGTCGCCTCGACCTTCACAATATGATCGAACACGGTCGGCAATTTCTTCGGACTTTTATCCATCCGAAGGTGGTTATCGACCACGTCCTGCGCGACCAGCTCTCGCGACTTCATGATGCCGGGTTTGTCCGGAAACATGACCCCCTTGCGAATTTTGAATTCGACGCGCGGCGGATTCTCGAGCAGCTTCCAGCTCTCGGCCAGCTCGCCGCGGATGGCATCGGTGGGCAGCCAGGAATCGGCGGTGAACGGATACGGACCGCCGCGCCGCTTCGACTTCGACAGATCGGCGGCCATCAGCGACTCGTGCATGAGGCCGGTATCCTGAGCGTACTTCCAGGGCCAATCGGTTTGATCCCAGGACAGCGGCGAGAGGGTGACGTACACCATGCCGATACTCAGGTTACCGCCATATTGCGGCTTTTCGGCCTGCGCTGCGACGGTACTCCAAATACCGGTCAAGCCAAGGGCGGCGGTGCCGGCAACTAGCCATTTCTTAAAGCTTACCTTGCTTGCGAATCTGTTGCTCATGACTGTCTCCTTGAAATTTGCAGCGGATGATCGTCTCGGTTTGTCG
>JANORY010000455.1:0-1876 GCA_031415535.1 Burkholderiales bacterium
CGGGTCGGCACCGAGTGCGACCGTAATCGGAAAGGCTCGATCAGGATGCAGGCTTGCATGGTCGCGAAAATCAAGGGCACCGCCGCGGTGGGCAAGCCAGCGCATGATGGTCTTGTTGGGTGCGACGACCTGCTGGCGATAAATGCCAAGATTCTGGCGCGGCTTGTTGGGGCCACGCGTGACCACCAGTCCCCAGGTGATCAGTGGCGCTGCATCACCGGGCCAGCAGGTTTGAATCGGCATTCGAGCGAGATCAACCTGCGCGCCCTCGAACACCTGGCTTTGGCACGGTGCGTGGCTCAGCAGTTTCGGGGACATATTGAGGACCTGTTTGAGTACCGGCCACTTATCCCAGGCGTCCCGAAAACCTTTCGGCGGATCGGGTTCTTTCAAATAGGCCAATAACTTGCCAACGTCGCGCAACGCCGCAACCGATTCCTCACCCATGCCCAACGCGACCCGCTTCGGTGTACCGAACAAGTTCACCAAAACCGGCATCGAGTAGCGCTGACCGGCGTCTTCGGGGTTCTCGAATAACAGCGCAGGCCCCTGGTTTCGTAATACCCGGTCCGCAATCTCGGTCATTTCAAGTCGCGGCGACACCGATTGCGTAATTTTTTTTAGCTCACCTCGTTCAAGGAGTTGCTGGAGGAAGTCACGTAAATCGATGTATTTCATGGATTATCAGGAAAACTGAGCCGACCCATAGCCGCGCCGACAGGCCTTGATTGGATTGTCGCACCGAACTTCGTTTGACCAATGTCAATTGGTTTCCTAAAATTACAACACTGCTCGGCATTCTGTTGTTTTTTGCTAAACAAGATTTAGCTCTGCGATTCGATTTAGCTCTGCGATTTAAGTTTGCCCTGCGAATTAGCTCAGCCACCATCTAATTTGCGCCGATGAGTCAAGTTAGACACTGTTCGACATAAGGTCGATTCAGCCGTCCGTTCTTTGTTGATTAAAGCCTGCTGGCTTAAGAATCATGTGTATTTGAGTCTGGCACGACCCGTGTACGACTCCGCCTGAACCTCCCGTCGAATGAGGTCGGTGAACTGTTGCCTTAAAGAATACATAAGAGAGGATGTTAATGCATCGATTGCCCTATTCGACTGAAGCTCCGGCACCATTAAGCGCCAGTTTGCCAAGCATTTCCCTACTGCGACCTGGCTTGGCAGTGGGTTTGTCGCTTGCTCTGATTGCCAGCGGAACGTTCTGGAATGTGGGAATTTTTCAGCCGACGGCAACCTGGTCAGAGAACCGCTTAGCTTTTGCAGATTCCGAACTATTTACTGGCAGTGGTGCTGATGATCGGGCGATGCGCGCTCGTTCGGCTGAGCGGCGATTCAGCGAATTGCGACTCGGTGAGCGTTTATCGTCGACTTCATCATCAAGCGCCGAACCCGCACAACCCGCCGATGTTCGCAAGCTGACCAAGGAGCAACATACACTCGCGCAGTTTTTGGCCAAGCGGTACAGGGTAGCGCTCGACAGCGCGCAGGAGTTTGTTGACCTGTCGTATCGGGTTGCGCGCGATTTGAAACTGGACCCCTGGCTGATCCTGGCGATTATGGGCATTGAATCGAGCTTCGATCCGAAGGCCACCAGCAACAAGGGCGCGCAGGGCCTGATGCAAGTATTGACTCGAGTACATGCCGATAAATTCACGCCGTTCGGTGGGGTTTCTGCGGCGTTTGATCCGCTCGCCAACATTCGGGTTGGGGCGAAGATCCTCAAGGACTATATTGATCGCGACGGTAGTATTGAGTCCGGTCTGAAGTCTTATGTCGGTGCGGCGTTCATGTCCAGTGACAGCGGCTACGGCGGCAAGGTGCTGGTTGAGCGCGAGCGACTTGCAGCGGTGGCCGAAGGTCGG
>JANORY010000456.1:0-1217 GCA_031415535.1 Burkholderiales bacterium
CGCCCCGCCGCCGCTTTCGCGCGAAACGGAGGAGCGCGAAGTGGAGCCGGATGAGCCAAAATTCACCGGTTTTGTATTCAAAATCCATGCAAACATGGACCCCAAACACCGCGACCGAATTGCTTTCATGCGCGTTGTGAGCGGTCGTTTTCAGCGAAATACGAACTATCTGCACGTTCGCCAGGGTAAGGAAATGAAGTTTTCAAACCCGACGACGTTCATGGCCTCGAAAAAAACCATCGTCGAAGATGCCTTTCCAGGCGATGTGGTCGGGCTTTATGATAGCGGCAATTTCAAAATCGGCGACGGGCTGACCGAGGGCGAAAAACTGCATTTTCGGGGCATTCCGAGCTTCTCGCCGGAGCAGTTCCGCTACGTCAACAACGCCGACCCGATGAAATTCAAGCAGTTCGCCAAAGGCCTCGAACAGCTCATGGATGAGGGCGTGGCCCAGCTTTTTACCCGCGATTTTGATGGCCGGAAAATCATCGGCACCGTCGGTGCGCTGCAATTTGAGGTCATCCAGCACCGCCTCGAATCCGAATACGGCGCGAAATGCACCTGGGATGCCGTGCATTTGCACAAGGCTTGCTGGTTTGCCTGCGACGACGCGGTGGCTCTCAAAGAATTCACCGACCGCCGCCGCCGCGACCTCGGAAAAGACAAAAATGGGCTGCCGGTTTTCCTCTCCGAATCCGCCTGGACGCTGCGAACGGTGGAGGAGAATTTCCCGAAAGTGGCGTTTCGGTTTACGGATGAGGTTTGAGGCATAGCGGCTACTTTCGCCTCAAAAAGGTCATTTTTTATGAAAAAGACGTTTGAAAAATGGACAGTTGATGAGGTCGATATCGAATTTAACCTGCAGCAGGTGCGACGTCTCCCGTTGCTTGATGAATGGTTGGCAAGAGAGCCATTGCCTGAAATCAGTGAGCAAAACCGGACGGCGATGCTCCATTGGCAAGCCCGTCTGATTGACAATTTCATGTTCTGGAATGAAGAAGAACTGAAAATGTATTTCATCGCGCAGATTCTGGAGTTGGCTGATTTTTACAACCCCCCTTTCTATAAACCCTTTGCGGAGCGGCCCCTGAAATTCAAGGATGAGGCCCGCGAGTTGGCCGGAACCGTTGACTGGATGCTCGCTTCCGGGAGACAGCACCCGAGAAAGCCTTACTTTTTTCTCCACGAATACAAACGGGAAAAGGGTGCCAACGCAG
>JANORY010000457.1:0-1004 GCA_031415535.1 Burkholderiales bacterium
TTCTGGCAAAACGAACGCCAAGTCAGATCACTTCAATTTATGCCGAGCTGGCCGATGAGCTCGGTGCCGGCAAACTTTCAGTGCCGGTGGCGGCCACCTACCCGATTGACCAGATCGCGGCTGCGCTCAGGCATGCCCAGCAAGGCGAGCGCGGCGGCAAGATTTTGGTGCTGCCGAACGGCTAGGGGGCTCTCGGCTAAGCTTTCGCGGGACCAGGCCGACGGGGCACTTGGCTACGCTTTCGCGGGATCTGGCCGACGGGGCACTTGGCTACGCGGCTGTCCCCCGGCCTGCGGCCTCCTCCTTAATGCCGCTACGCCAAGCACCCCATCGACCTGATCGGGCACCAGCGTGCGCGTTCGTAACAGTGAAAACCGAGCGAGTCCGTACCGAGCACCACCGGTACCATACGAACAACCACCGCCAAGCACTATGTCAGCCTGAAGCGGGCTGGTGTGAGTGCCGCAGCGAAATCAAGGAGTCACGAAAAGGCAGTCATCGAGAGTGGCCTGCAAAAATTCAGCTCGACCGGACTGTTCATTGCGCTGATTTCATCACGTGCGTCGCTCGACACACCGGAGTTACGCTTTGGTGCCAACGCCGCACCTTTGCTCGCGCTTGCGACGCGTTACCTGCCCCGCCTCGACCGTCCGCCCGCCGTTTAGCACACTCAACAGCAACGCAGTCCAAAATGCCAGGCGGTTTTTGGCTGCGTTGGCTGCGTTTGCGCGTTCGGTTGTCACTTAACGAAGCATTCTGATTCGACCCGCAGCGGTAATGCGGACGCGACTCGAATGTCCATGCCCGCTTAAAGCTGCGGGCTGGTACTGGCCAATGCTGGCCATCGACAGGACTTGGATAATGACCAGAACTTCAAATAGACTCGGCCGCGAGGTCGGGTTAAAGAGTGCGCGTTTGCTTATGTGCACCGCACCCACCCTGCTGCTCGCTTCGTTCGCGAATGCGCAGGCGTAGTCACCGACTCAAGCACAAGCACAAGCACA
>JANORY010000458.1:0-1068 GCA_031415535.1 Burkholderiales bacterium
CCGGACTTGAAAAGGTGCCGCTCCTTGTCCGATTGAAGCGACCACCAATAGCCTTCGAGCCGATAATAACTGATGTTGGAAAGATAATGACGGGCCAGTGTTTCATTTGAAATAAGCAGCCCGCGAGATTGGAGCAGCTCGATTTGGTCGTCAATGGTAATCGCAGGTTTCGGGTACAGCATGGTTCATAAAAAAATAAGACTCGCCCTGGGACGCTGTTCTGATGGGTAGCGTGGCGAGTTCTATTGGGTCAAAAGTAGATTCAGAGGGCTTATTTTTTCAAGTTTTCGGTTGATTTTTTATCAAAACGCTGTTTTGACCTCCGTCCCCCGCCGTACCCATTTTGGTCGGCAATCGGCATTTCTCGCAGGCGCAACTTGACCCGCCTTTTCCCCACATTTGGCCCCACGAAAAGCGGCCCGACAACCCGCCTTTCCCCGCCAAAATTGAATCAGCCTGCTCGTGAAAAATTCCCTTTCCCTCGTCGTTTTCCTCGTCTCGGTTTCCGTTTTGAATGGCCAGCAACTCGACTCGCTGTTGATTTCCATGGAGATAAAAGACCAGCCGCTCGCCGCCATTTTCAGCCAGCTTGAACGCGATTACGCGATTCAATTTTTTTATGCACCGAACAGTCTACCGGATAGAAACTTCAATGAAAATTTTGAGAAAACGCCGTTGCCGGAAGTCCTGAACCGGCTGTTCAAAACGACGAACCTGACTTATTTTTTCTATCGAAATTATGCCATTGCCGTTGCGCCTGCCTCGAAACTGGATGGCGAGTTTTCGGCTGATTTCTATAAAACGCTGGCTGATTTGTCGTCTCAAAAAATGGCGGCGGCGGAGCCTGAAAACGCATCGGCAGTGGCTGAAATGCTGCGCGTCGGCTCGCCTGAAAACATCAGCCCGAACGGAAAATCGAGGGTAAAAATCCGCGTCGTCGATGCCCAAAACGGGCAGACAATTATCGGTGCGGCAGTCGTCTGGAAGGGGCTGCCTGACCGCACACAGGTGACCGACCGCGACGGAAAAATGGAGGCCACGCTGCCCATCGGGCTGCTGTCGGCGCGG
>JANORY010000459.1:0-1240 GCA_031415535.1 Burkholderiales bacterium
GCGCTCCAGGTCCACGCGTCCGGTCCGGTCCCCGTCCCCTCCGACGCGGTCGACCTCGTGTTGTCGATCATGAGCCTGCAAGGGGTCAGGGACACGAAGCCCCATTTCAGCGAGGCTGAGCCGCTCACGTTTCAAAAAAACAGTGTTCAAATGGTCAAAGTCATGGTCAGTAGTGAGCAGCGTTGCGTCCAAAACGCTGGCGGTGGCGGCAATCCAAAGGTCATTTTTGCCCATGTTCCGAGCCGAAAAATCGGACAGACGGCCTTCCAGTCGGCCTTGGCTGAATGCATCAATTTCGGCGTAACAATCGAGGATGTCTTTTTGGTTGATGTCGATGATAATCAGTTCGCCGAGCATCGATTGCAGGGTATCGAGCTTGCGGCGACCCCATTTTCGGATGCGTGAAAAAGCCATCAATTCGGCTTGCGTGACCACAGAAATCAGGGGCGTATTGCCTTTTGAAAGCGGCGCAAAATGTTTTTCGATGAGTCGGGAATGGTCATCCTCGCGCAACAGATGGAGTACGATATTGGTGTCGAGCAAATAAATCATGCGCTTAAATCGGCGAGGAGTTCGTCAATCGGTTCGTTCAAATCGAGCTCTTTGGCAAGCTTTTTCCAACGTTTTTGGTCCACGCCCGTCCAGCCCTGCTCACGAATGATATCCGCAAGAATGGTCTTTTCCTTCATCGGGTTTACAAATCGCGTCAAATCAGTTACGGCATCCGTTGCGCCAAAAGCTGCCAGGTGCCCCCGAAAATCAGCAACCGACAGGCCCGCAAACTGCGCCGCCTGTTCGAGCGAAAACGTTTTTTCCTTAAAAAGGGCAACCGCCATTTTGAGTTTGAGGCTGGCCTCGGTGAGGTCGTGTTGCCTCGCGAGGTGGTCGGGAATTTCAATTGAAACAGTCATGCCTTGCGTGATTTTGTCTGTAAAAATAGTTTTTCAACCCGAAATCCAGCCTTCCGTCATGAATCTGAAAACAGCCTTTTTCATGCTTTTACTGCAAACCATTTTACTGCATAAAAATAATTGAGTCAAAAAGTATTTCTTCAAAAAAATAAATCCGGTTTGCATGAAAAACTGAAAACCGCAAAACACCTTTGCAGCAAATCAGGCAAACCGAATTTACGATGATTATTTCCATAACGAGTTTGAAAGGCGGGGTCGGCAAAAGCACGCTCACCCAAAATCTGGCGGTCTGTTTCGCCCACAGCGGCTATCGGGTCTGCATCGTCGAT
>JANORY010000460.1:0-5242 GCA_031415535.1 Burkholderiales bacterium
CCAGGTTTCAAAGCCGGCGCGCTGAACTTCGCACTTACCGAAGTCGATGCGCGCGCCGAAGTCATCGCCGTCGTTGATGCCGACTATGTCGTCAACAGTCGTTGGCTGGCTTCGCTGGTCGGTTACTTCAATGACCCGAACGTCGCAGTGGTGCAAAGCCCGCAAGCGCATCGCAGTTGGAGCCGACAGATTTTCCACCGCATGATGAACTGGGAATTCGAAGGTTTCTTTCGCATCGGTATGCATCACCGCAATGAACGCGACGCGATCATCCAGCACGGCACCATGACGATGATTCGGGCCAGTGCGCTGCGTGAGCATGGCCAATGGTCAGAATGGTGCATCTGCGAAGACAGCGAGTTGGGCCTGCGCATGATGCGCGCTGGCTACAGCACCGTCTACTGCGGTGAGGTCATGGGCGAAGGGCTTACCCCGAACAGCTTTGAGGCGTTCAAGAAGCAACGTCGCCGCTGGGCTTTGGGTGCCATGCAAATCATGAAAGCTCACTGGCGCTCGCTGTTTTTCTCGAGCGAATTAACGCGCGCCCAGCGTTACCACTTTGTATCGGGCTGGTTGTCCTGGTTTGGCGATGCCTTGCATCTGATCTTTGCGCTCGGTGCGATGCTCTACACCATCGGCATCATTGCCGCACCCCATCTGTTCAGCTTGCCGATCATGTTGTTCATGGCACCCCTGGTGGTATTTTTCCTCTGCAAAGCGATGTTCGGGCCGCTGCTCTACCTGCGTCGTGTGCCTGGCACACTGGGCGATGCCATCGGCGCGGCGATTGCCGGCATGGCGCTGTCACACGGCATTGCACTCGGGGTGTTGTCCGGGTTGACGCAGAAAAAAGGCGTGTTCGAGATTACCGGCAAGGGCAAAATTGCTGCCGCTGCGAGCGGCTGGTTTAATCGCTTGAGTCAATATCAAGCGGTACGCGAGGAAGCATTTTTGCTGCTCGGCCTGCTCAGTTGTATTGCCGGCATTGCCATTTCTCGCAAGGGCAACCACGTTGAATCTGCCCTTTGGATGACAGTACTCGGTCTACAGGCAATTCCTTATATGGCTACTCTTTTGTGCGCTTGGTTGTCACGTTTGCCAGACACACCGGCACTACCAGAGTCGCGCGCCCAGGGTGAAAACGCTGATGCCCAACAGGCTAAGGGCTTGACACAAACTAGTTTGATCGCCAGCCCGGTTCAGATTGCAAGCGCGCAATGATTCGATTCGAGTAACCATCGTCCAGTGCACGGCGGCCAGCGTTTGCGTCATTGACCAACTGATAAACGCTGAGCCGGTCGCGCAACCCGCTGCTGGACTCCAGCGCAACCAATAGTTCAGTCAGTTCTTCACGGGAAATATCGTTGTCGAGCAGGCCCGAAATCAGCGCTTGGTGACGGTCAAAATTCATACAAAAACTTTCTTCATAGTGCAACGGATCACCAGCGGCGATTACGCTTGGGTTCGAGCAAATCAGACAACCCAAGGGCAATTGACTCTCTTGCTCGATATATTAATGACTTCACCGAATTAAGCGGCAAAGCCATGGTCGCGGCAATGGACTGGTAATCCAGGCCATCAATTTCGCGCATCAACAAGGCGTCGCGTTGCGCTTTCGGCAATTGCGAAACTGCTTCATCCAGGGCGGCAAAAAGTTGTTTAGCGGCCAGTTCGTCCTCCGGCGATGCACTCAGAAGATTGCCCAGTCCGAGCTCGCTGTCATCGAATTCGGAATCGGTAGCGCCGGTTGCTGTACGATCGCCAGCACGCGTCAGATTGCGCGTGGTGCTGCGCAAATAACCGCTGGCAAGATTTCTCGCAATCGCTTGCAGCCACGCGAAAAAAGCCACTTCGGCGCGCAAATCCGGCAGCGCTCGAAACGCCCGCAAGAATGCTTCCTGACAGAGTTCTTCAGTGATCGCATCATCGCGTACTAATGCCCGGATCAATGCGGCAATGCGGCGTTGATACTTGACGACCAATAGCTCAAACGCCTTGTGCCGGCCGGACTGTGCCAAACGCACCAGTTCAGCATCGACATCAAAGCTTTTTTCCCGTTCAGTCGCGCTCGATAATTTGGGCGTTTTTTCAGTCATGGCTTTATTCGAACCGTCCAAGGTCCGCTGCCACGCACTGTAACCGATATCGCTCATGCGGCGATTAGACCGCCGACCTGTTCGAGGATCTCAAAGGCGAGCTTTTGACCGCTCATGTACGCTGCCTCGACACTCGACTCGGTCACCGAGTCGCCGCACAGGCCCAATTGGGCGTCATCGTCCCAATAGAAGGGGTGCGCGGGGTCGGCCGCCAAAGCCTTGTGCATCGCGTTTGGCCACAGGTGGGCATGTAACCATACCGGCGGCACTTTGCTGCCCAAATTGGCGTGCAACAAATCCACCAATTCGCTGGCCACCTGATCGGCGTCGTCGTGCCTACGCATCGCGCTCCAACGGGCACTGGCGTGCAGGATCCAAACCTGAGAGCGCGAGCTGCCCGGTCGTCGATGCGCCGCACCGACCCAATGAATCGGCCCGGAGCTGTTCGATCGTTGTACGACGTTCGACAGGATCGGCATACGCGGTGCCATCAGTAATACCCAGCACGGATCAAACCGCGTTGTGCGAACCCGATCCTTTAACGCTACCAATCCGTCACCCTCAATGGTTTGAAGGATCGGTGCCGGAATGGCAAACACCAACTTGCTGTAGGGGCCCAGAACCCGGCCGTCGTGGGCAATCACAAACCATCCGTCTTGATTGCGCGTGACCTCGCGCACAGCGAAGCGGGTGTGAATCGTCAAACCCACCGCCAATCGTTGCGCCAGCGTGGCCAGGGTAGGCACTCCGACCACACCAATACGTCGCGGCGGACGGATATCATCTAATTCCTCCGGCGAGTCTTCGTCGGGCTGGTCGGTGTACGAATTCACATGCCAAGGTGCCATTTGCCCTTGCCGGACCAGGCCATCCACGGTGCGGCCAAACGCGGCCTGTTGAGTCGATACGAAGGCCGCTCCGAGATCGATCAAACCAAACGGCGAACCGACGCAGGCGCAGCGTCCGCCAACACTTGCCTCAGCTTCGAGCACTTCAACGGCGATGCCCACATCTTGGAAACTGCGGGCGCAGGACAGACCAGCAATACCGGCACCAACGACCGCCACCGGCCAGCGAGAATTATTAGGCATAAAGACTTTCGGACACTGTGATTTGGTTTCTATGTAGAGAAGAGAAGTGAATCTGCAGAAAGTTGCAGCAGGTCGCGAAATTTAATGAGCGACGCCGTTCGCACCGGCGCTCGGCCAGGTGCGATACTCACCCCCCTGCCTGAAAATCATGCCCACTAACCGTTCGCCCGCGTCCTGGTACTTCGCCAGTGTGGCCACCTTCATGATCCCGGCGGGAATACAGATGGTGCTGCTGCCGTATCTGCTCGCCATTGAACTGCGTCAGCCGGCAGATCGTTTTGGCCTGACCCTGATGTTCGGGCAGTTGCCGATCCTGATGTTCCTGCTGTTCGGCGGCTGGCTGGCCGACCGGGTCGATCCGCGACGCTTGCTGATCGGTTTGCAGGCAATCGGCATGGTCATGCCATTGATGCTTGCACTGGCGCTGTGGCGCGGTCGCGCCAGCGAATTTCTGCTGCTGCTGTATGCCGTGTCGTGGGGACTGGTCAGCGCATTTGCCATGCCGGCGCGCGACGGACTGCTCAAGCGGGTTGCCGAGGGGCAGGTGCAGCGTATGGTTACCTTGGCCATTGGCATCCAGTTCGGCGCGCAGATGGTTGGCCAGGCGCTCGGCGGCACAGCACAATCCTGGGGTTCGGTGGCGATTTTGTTGTTGCAATGCCTGGTACTGGCCTTCGGCATCTTTGTTGCTGCCCAATTACCGGCCGCCACTGCACGCGCCGCAACGCCAGCTTTGGCACGGGCCTCCCTGTGGCGCGAGTTCGGTGCCGGGCTTTCGCTGGTTTACGCCGATCGATCGATGCGTGCGACCTACATTCTGACCTGCGGCATGGGCATCTTTTTTGGCGGTGTCTTTGTGGTTCTAATGCCTCTGATCGTACGCGACCTATACGCCGGCAGCGCCGGCGATATGGCCACCGGCTATTTGGCGTTCGGTGCCGGCACACTGATCACCGTCGCCGTGCTGACCCGCGTCGGCGGAATCCAATATCCCGGCCGCGCATTGGTGCTGTCGCAATTCGGCGGCTGTCTGATGCTCGCGCCATTGGCCTTTGCACCGCCCCGATTGGCGTTTTACTTATGCATCTTCCTGTGGGGCATCTGTGGCGGCGTGGCGATGACCATGTCGCGTACCATCATGCAAGAGCGGGCACCGGCCAGCCATCAGGCACGGGTCATGGCGGCGTTCTCACTCGCCACGGCCGGCGGCGGCCCGCTCGGATCCTTGCTGCTGGGTTACGCGGTCAATATGCTCAGCGCGCGCTGGGCCGTGCTGGTGCCGATCATCGGCGTGATTACCGCCACCTGTTGTGCACTGGCCAGCGATCCAATCTGGCGTTTGAAGTCGCACAGCCAATGAGATTCACAGCAAATAACGATTCAAGCGGCGCGTCGAGCTACCGTCTCGGGCGCAAACCTGGCGAATAACAAGGCCACCAAGACGGTCAGCAAGCCTGCGCAACCCAGTGCAAATTCAGGACTGTGCAGATCGGCCAGCAGGCCAAGCGCGATCGGCCCGATGACATAACCGAGATCTGCGAGCATTCGAAAGCTGCTCATTGCGATTGCATTCATGCCCGGTGGCGCGGTATCCGCCGCATAGGCTGCCGGCGCAGCGCCGCTGACTGCCGAAGCGACGCCCCACAGGGCGCACGCAGCCAGGAACCCGCTCAACGAGGGGATCAGCGCAAACAGGGCGATGGCAACGCCATTCAATATGGTCGCCGGCACGATTACCAGCTTGCGTCCATAACGGTCAGCCAACGCACCAGCCGGATAACTCACGATCAGACCCAGAATACTGGCCATCGCGAAGCCGGCACCCACCTGGCCCGCACTGAGTCCCAGCTTGACGGTCGCCAGCAAGGGTACGATTGCGAACAATGCACCAGTGCGGCCAATCGCGCCAACCAGGCTGATCAGGCTCACCAGCAGGAACCCCAGATGGTTTGTCAGCGCGCTTACCTGCTCCCGAAACGTCAGTCGTAGCGCCGGTGTTTCGCCGCGATGTTCACTGGCGAAGTCGCGCGTCTCCGGAATGACATACCAAGCCAG
>JANORY010000461.1:0-1503 GCA_031415535.1 Burkholderiales bacterium
GTGTAGTTCAATGGTAGAACGGCAGCTTCCCAAGCTGCATACGAGGGTTCGATTCCCTTCACCCGCTCCAAATTATTCAGTATCTCCTTAATCAGTGCTTGCCTTATCAGTGCTTCCTTCAACAGTGCACCCGTTAGCCTACATTCATCACCCCAGCTCTTTGTTGCACACTATGGGTGAGTCGCATCCCGAATGTCCGGATCGGATCACGGCGATCTCGGATCGCTTGATTGCCAGCGGTTTGATGGCCCAGTTGCAGGTCTTCGAGGCACCGGCGGCCAGCGCCCTGCAGATTGCGCGAGCGCATGATGTCGGACACTACGATCGCCTGCGGGCTGCATCGCCGCTCGAAGGTCTGCAATTTCTCGATCCAGATACCGCCCTGTCACCCTATAGCTTCGAGGCCGCAGTGCATGCAGCCGGAGCTGCTGTATTGGCGGCTGACTTGGTGTGTAGCGGCGCAGCCCAGCGGGCATTTTGCAACGTACGGCCGCCAGGACATCATGCGACCGCCGCCAGCGCCATGGGTTTTTGTTTCTTCAACAATGTCGCGATCGGCATTCGTCAGGCGATGGCCGTGCACGGTATTGAGCGGGTTGCGCTAATCGATTTCGATGTTCACCATGGCAATGGCAGTGAAGATATTTTTGCCGGCGACCCGTGCGTGCTGATGTTATCGACCTTTCAATCGGCGCTTTATCCTTATTCGGGCGAAGTCGCCTTGGGACCCAATATCTGCAGCGTGCCCTTGCCCGCTTATTCGGACGGTAGCGTCATGCGCGCTGCAGTTACTGCGCATTGGTTGCCGCGATTGTCGGCGTTTGAACCACAAATGATCTGGGTGTCTGCCGGGTTCGACGCTCATCGTAACGACGAGCTCGGTCAGTTACGCTGGCTCGAGGCCGACTACCGTTGGCTGAGCCAACAGATTCGTGCGGTGGCCAATCGTTACTGCCACGGGCGGATAGTGTCATCGCTTGAAGGCGGGTATGACTTGGCTGCGTTGGCAAACTGCGTTGAGGAGCATATACGCGTGTTGCTGGACGTTGATTCCTGAGCGTATTGGCAGTTTCCACTCTGGCACGATTACCGGTACTGGGGTGACTTAAGACGCTTTGGCGGCGTTTCATGAACGCTTGTCGGTCCAAATCCGCGAAAACGCGCCCTCGACTGCCTTTTCTTCCTACACTGCGCTCGTTCTGGCAATCCGGGTTTGCAGTTATGGCGATCGGACAGGTCTGTTTGGGAATAGAGCATTTACCCGATCGAATCGGGCATCTCGCCGCAGGCGCGATGTATGCGATTGCCTGCGAAGACCCGTCAATCCGTCAGCGACTGATTGCCGCTACCTTGTACCAGACGCTTTTGTCGGGCCGGCCTGCGGTACTGATCAGTGCCGAAGGAGCGCAACAGTTTCTGAGGCGCGCCGACCAAGCCGGCTTCGATTTGTGCGGCTTCATCCAGAAACGACAATTGCAGTTACTGCGCCATCCGGCGCAAGCG
>JANORY010000462.1:0-2501 GCA_031415535.1 Burkholderiales bacterium
CTGTATTTATATACAGGAACTGTACATTTATCAAGTAGTTTTAGCAAATCACTACTGCTCGGGTTTCTGATCATCGAAGCCCAAACATTCAATGAGCGCAATCAATCCTCAAAGACTCTATCAAGCTGAGCAGTTTTTACAATCTTTGCAAACATCCGAAAGTCGTTGGCTCTCAGTTAACAGAAGGTTCACTCAGGCCACGCTTGCAGTGAGCCTCGCGTCTGTAAAAGTGCTTAACTTCGCCGATTCGGCGATCGACCCAAAAAAGAATAAATAGAAATCGGTTGATCAAGAAAAAACTCATCAGAATCTCGGATGCGTACTTGCAATTTTTGTGGCACAGTGTTGCTTACACAAGCTCCGTTCGTTATTGCGCCATCAAAAGGTTGCTTTTCGAGCCACTTTGTGTGTTGGTTTGCATTTCTGGATATGCGACTCCTGGCGCCTCGAAATGCATTTTTGTTTGTTGTTTCGAGGATCACTGGATGACCAAGATCTACGTAGGAAATCTCCCCTGGCGCGCTACCGACGCGCAACTCTCCCAACTGTTCGGCGCACACGGTGAAGTGTCGGACGCTCGCATCGTGACCGATCGCGAAACCGGCCGTTCGCGTGGCTTCGGCTTCGTGACCATGTCAAGCGCCGATGCCGCAGCCAAAGCCATTACTGCTCTGAATGGCTATTCGATTGAGGGCCGTGCTTTGGTGGTTAACGAAGCCCGCGAGCAGCAAGGTGGCGGCGGCGGTGGCGGTGGCGGTTTCCGTCGTGGCCCGGGCGGTGGTGGTCCCGGTGGTGGCGGCCCCGGCGGTGGTGGTGGTGGCGGAGGACGCGGCGGCGGTGGTGGTTATGGCGGCGGAGGTGGAGGTGGCGGCGGTTACGGCGGAGGTGGCCGTGACGGTGGCGGCGGTGGTGGCAGTCGTGATGGCGGTGGTGGTTATGGCGGAGGTGGCGGTGGCGGTCGCAGTGACGGCGGTGGCTACGGCCGTCCTCGGCAGGGATAACTACCGCGTACTCCGCAGTTGACGTGGCGGGTGAAGTAACAGTCGCAGCGACCGGCGCAGTGTGCTGTCAAAGCGCTTCAATAAACTCGGTTGCCAGTCTCTGTTCTCGATGTTCTGAGATCAGGCAGGCAAGCGAGTTTTGTGTTTTGAGATGACAAACATAATGAATTGCCTGCGATGAGTGCGAGCGTTGGTGTGATTGGTGTCGGTGCCATGGGCATGGGCATGGCGTTGAGTCTGCAACGCGCTGACCACGCGGTAGTAGCGTATGACATTGATCCGGCCCGAATCAGCCTGGCACGGCACAAACAATTAGCCACGGTTGACTCTTTACTGGCGGTGGCCAGGTCATGCGACATCATTTTCATTGTTGTGCTCAACGCGGAGCAGATTCGCCAGATTCTCGATCTGGAATCCGGTTTCATGAGCGCACTGGGTGTGAATCACACGGTGCTGATCTGCAGCACGATTGCGGCCAGTGACATGACACATTTCGCTGGCTTGGTGGCCAGCAGCGGCGCGCAGTTTGTCGATGCGCCGATCTCGGGTGGCCAGGCGCGCGCCGAACGCGGCACTATGAGCATGATGCTGGCGGCCAGCGAACCGGTACTTCGGGCGGTTTTGCCGCTGCTCGAGCATATCAGTGCTAAACGATTCACGATTTCCAGTAAACCGGGCGATGCCAGCAAGGCCAAGCTGGTCAATAACCTGCTGGCGGGGATCCACTTGGTTGCCGCTGCCGAGGCGTTTGCGTTAGCCAAGCGCTTCGAGTTGGATGAACAGCAAATGTTCGAGCTGATTTGTGCGAGTTCAGGTCAGAGCTGGATGCTTGAAGATCGCGTTCCGAGAGCTTTGCAGGGCGATCTGGAGCCGCGCGCAGCAGCCCATGTCATCACCAAGGATCTGACCCTGGTGAACGCCGCCGCACGCGAACTCGGCCTTGAGCTGATCCTGGGCGAGGCCGCACGAGCAGAAATGCAAAAGACCTGCGATGCGGGCTGGCGTGCCGATGACGACGCGGCAGTGATTACCCGACTCAGATCAGCCGACTGAAACCTTGAAGCGGACAGACTCGGGGCCTACGTACTAAAAATCAACGCACCCAACACGAGTGCGTTCGAACGCTGAGGGCGCACGGTGCTACATATTCGGATAGTTCGGTCCGCCGCCGCCTTCGGGTACCACCCAGACAATGTTTTGGGTAGGATCCTTGATGTCGCAGGTTTTGCAGTGCACGCAGTTCTGCGCATTGATCTGCAGTCGGTCGCTGCCGTCGTCGTTCTTGACGAATTCGTAAACACCGGCCGGGCAATAACGTTGCTCGGGTCCGGCATAACGAGCCAGATTAGTCGCCACCGGTACCGAAGCATTTTTCAGCGTCAGGTGCACCGGCTGATTTTCTTCATGATTGGTGTTCGAGATAAACACCGAGGCGTTTTTGTCGAAACTCAGTTTTCCATCGGGCTTCGGATATTGGATGGGTGAGAACTCGGCAGCAGG
>JANORY010000463.1:0-1450 GCA_031415535.1 Burkholderiales bacterium
GGCGGCGTGTTCACGACCGTCGGTTGCGCCGCCGAAACGGTGCAGGAGCCGTTGGAATTTCGAACGGAAATCGGGTACGAACCGGCGGCGAGGCCCGTAAAAATGTTCGAGGTCTGCCAGCTCGCGCCGTTATTTATCGAAAATTCGAGGGGAGCCTGGCCGCCGGTTGCGTCGATGACGAGTTGGCCATTGGCCGTGCCGCAATCGGTCGTCGGCGAGGCCGTCACCTGCAAAATGGACGGGCCAGCCGGAGCCGTCAACGTCACCTGCTGGCTGTTTGAAAGGCAAAAGCTGACCGAATTTCGCACCAAAACGGTGTAAATGCCGTCGCCGAGGCCGGTAAACGAGCTGCCCGCCTGCCAGGTTCCGCCGCCATTTATCGAATATTGGAGGTTTTGGCCGGAGGCCGAAACAGTAATTGAGCCGTTGTTCAGGTTGCAGGAAGTCGGGTTTTGACCCGTCGCGGAATTCAAAACCGGAGCCGTCGGGTTGGTGAGCGTAGCCGAACCACTGAACTGTTTTTCGCAGGAATCATCGGCTCCATTTCTGACGAAGGCCGTGTAAATGCCAGCCGCCAAATTTTGGAAAAGGCTGCTGCTTTGCCAGGTCGAGCCGTTGAGGCTGTATTCGAGCGGGGGCGTTCCACCGGTCGCGTTAACCTGAATCGAGCCGTTATTTGAGGTGCAGGAGTTCACATTTTGAGGGGTCAGCGAGTTGATGGTCGGCGAATTGGTCGGTGCCAAAATTACGGGATTCGTGGGCCAGGCTTTCGGGCAGGTGTTGTCCTGATTTCTGACAAAAACCGTGTACGAACCGGCGGCGAGGCCCGAAAAAACATTCACCGTCTGCCAATTCGAGCCGTCGATGGAATATTCGAGCTGCCCCACCCCACCCGATGCGCTGATGGTCAGCGAGCCGTTTGTTGCGTTGCAGGTGGTTGGCTGGGTGGGCGTGACTGCCGTAATATTCGGCATCGCCGGGGCGGCAACGGTGGCCGAAGCCCCCGAAATTTGGCAGGAGCCGTTCGCATTTCGCACCCGAATCGGGTACGAACCGGCGGCCAGACCCGTGAAGACGTTGGAATTCTGCCAGGTCGCGCCGTTGTCAATCGAATACGAAAGCGGCGGCGTTCCGCCTGCGGCGGAAATGGTCAGCGTGCCGTCTGAAATCGAACAATCGGTCGTTGCGGTCGTCGTCGCGGTCGGCGCGGTTGGAGCCGCCGGGCCGGTCAGAATTTCAGGTGCCGCCGTCGACACGCAATTGCTGACCGAATTTTTCACTCGTATATTATAGGTGCCTGCGGCGAGGCCGCTGAACGTGTTGTTTGCGAAATAAGTCGTGCCGCCGTTGATGCTGTATTGAAGGTTCGAACCGCTGGCATTGATGACAATCGAGCCGTTTGTTGCGTTGCAGGTGGTTGGCTGGGTGGGCGTGACTGCCGTAATATTCG
>JANORY010000464.1:0-1050 GCA_031415535.1 Burkholderiales bacterium
CCGCCCTGCAAAAACAGCAGACTGTCCGCCGCCTGGCCAATGGAATTGCCGACGAGCGGGCTGCCGCTGTAATCGTGCACGATGTTGACCCATTTATTGACCGTGAAAAAGAGGTTGAAGCTGTGTTTCAGCGTGTCGGTCGAGTTGCGGTAAAAGAGGGTGATTTTGCTGAAATCCGTTTCGTCGAGGTCGGCTGCCATCATGCAGGGGCTGTTTGGCGTGGTGACGCGCAGTTGCAGGCCTTTCATTTTCCGGAAAAAGTTGTCGATGGTCGCTTTGTCGGCGGAGTCGAGCGACAGAATTTCCTGGCCAAAAGCGGGGTCGAGCGCAATTCGAACGTACGCTCCCAGTGTGTCGGTCTGCAAGGAAATGCCGGTTTTGTCAACGAGCGGTTTCTTCGTTTTGGGCCGTGGGATGAAGGTGGCCTCGCCAATTTTGACCGTCGTTTCGGCAGTTTTGTTGGAAGACTGGAAGGCAATCGTGCTGATGGTGTCTTTCAAACGCCAGATTTCGAGGGTCTGCATGGCGGTCGTGTCGCCGTAAAAACCGGCGGCATGCCAGCCGACAAACATCACGACCGAATCAAGAACCGGGCTTGCGCCAAACGCCTGCGACAGCCTGCTGAACCTGAAAAGGGTATTGATAATCGCATCCGTTTTGCCAAAAACGGGGTCGACAAGGCTGCCGAGGAGGTATTTGGCGGAGCTTCCGGTGTTCACCGAATCCTCCCGGAGGATGGTTGCGCGGAGCGAAAAGGTGTCTGAAAAAAGGAGGCCGGTCGTTTGGTTGTCAAAAAGTTCGCTGCCGAACGGGTCGGGTTTGGTGCAAAACTGAAACGCGGCCAAAGCCAGAAAAAGGCCGATGGCCAGACGAAAGAGTTTCTTCATGTGAATTGGAAAAAGGAATTGGAATTTTGCCGCAAAGGCGCAGAGAACGCGGAGTTTTTTTTGAAATCCTTTGCGTTCTCCGCGCCTCTGCGGCAAACAATTTTTAACAGCCGAAATTGCTCAACGGGCCACCACTTCCTCGGCCATCAATGTCTGATAAAAC
>JANORY010000465.1:0-2518 GCA_031415535.1 Burkholderiales bacterium
CACGACGGGGCGAGTGGCGAGCAGGGCGATGCGCATAGGATTTACTCGGGCTTGCGCGGTTTGGCCGCGACTTTTTTGCCGCCGGTTCGTCGCGATTCGCCTTCAAGGGTGAAGCGATGAACCCGCTGCATGAGTCGATCGAGGATCGCATCAGCGATGGTGGCGTCGCCGATCCAGCCATGCCAGTGCTCGACGGGAAGTTGATGGGTGATGATGGTCGCACGTTGCCCGGCGCGGTCATCGACGATCTCCAGCAGATCGGCGCGCAGGGTGGCGTCGATGCTGCCGCTGCCCCAATCATCGAGGATCAGCACGTCGGTGCGGGCCAGTTGAATCAACCACTTGCCAAACCCGCCACTGCCATGCAGCACCCGCAGCTCCTCGGCCATCCGAGGCACGCGCACGTACAGGGCGCTGCGTCCGTGCCGGCAGGCGTATTGACCCAGGGCGCAGGCCAGCCAGGTCTTGCCGACGCCGGTAGCCCCGCTGAACAGCACCGTGTGACCGCGCTCGATCCAGTCTGAGAGCGCCAGACTGGTGAAGGTTCTACGATCGATGCCTCGGATGTCGGTGAACTCGGCGTCTTCGAGCGCGGCGTTGGGGTATTTCAGTTGAGCCAGCTGCAGCAGGCGCGCCCGCTTACGGTCGCCGCGCGCGTTCACCTCGCGATCGACGAGCAGCGCCAAGCGCTCCTCAAAGCTCAGAACGAGCACTTCGGGTTGACCCATTTGCTGCTGCAAGCCATCGGCGAAGCCGATCATTCGCAGGGCGCGCAGATTGGCGAGGGTGGCGTTATCGAGCATGGTTGATGTCCTTGAATTTAAGTTCACTGCTGAATCGTTCATGGGTAGTAATGTCATGGGTAGTGATGTCATTGGTAGTGGCCGGGGCCGCGCAGATTGCCGTGCGCCGGGCTGACCCAGTCGGGCTCGTTGCCAGCGGCATCGAGCCGATCGCGGTTGTTCACGAGCACATCGCGCACATGGCGGTACTTGAAGGCACCCAGTGCCAACGTGAGTTCGCACGCTGCCTCAAGCCGGGCATTTCCGTAGCGCTTGGCCAGGCTGAGCAATCCCAGGCAGGCGCGGTAGCCGTGCTCGGGATGCTTGTTATGCTGCAGCATTCGGGTCACGACTTCGCCACAGGCCACGCCGATCCGCTGACCCCATTCGATCAAGCGCTGTGGCGTCCAATCGCGATGGGCGCGGTGCGCCGCCGGCATGTGCTCATCGATCGTGGTGAAGCCGCCCTGTCGCGGGCTTCTCGCATGGCTGGCGATCCGGTGGCCGCGCAGCAGCAACTCAACGCCGTGAGCAGTCAGGCGCGCCTCCATCGTTTGTCCGACCAGCGCATGCGGAACGCTGTAGCGGTGGGCCTCGATCTCGACGTGGTAGTCGATGTGTACCTTGACCGTCTTGAAGCGCGCCAACTCGTAACGATTCGCCGGCAACGGCATGAGCGCGGGCGCATCCACCTCGGCGAACACGCTGGCGCGGCTGCCGGGCAGCTTCTGGAATCCGCGCTCATTGAGCGAAGGCAGCAACTTGGCGATCGCCGCATCGACCTGGCCGACGGTCTCGAAGGTGTCGTGGCGCAGCCGAGCGAGAATCCAGCGGGTGACCACTTGGACCGCGCTTTCTGCGGTCGCTTTGTCCTTCGGCGAACGTGGTCTGGCGGGCAAGACCGAGGTGCCGTAGTGCCGTGCAAAGTCCTGCACCGATTCGTTGGGCAGCGGCTCGTAGCGGTCGGGCCCGGCGATCAGAGCGCGCGGATTGTCGGGCACAATTAACTGCGGCACGCCACCGTAAAAACTCAGCGCCCGCACCATCGAGCCGACCCAGTCCTCGAGCTTTTGCGCCGGCGTGGCGCAGGCAAACGTGTAGCTGGAGGAGGCCATCGCGGCGACAAATATCTGAGCCCGTCCACCACCCAGCAGCGGCACGGTGGGGCCGGCGAAATCGATGAACAACTTCTCGCCAGCACGCCGGTGCTGGCGCATCGAGCGTTTCAGGCTGCGGGTAAACGTCTTGTAATGCTCGCAGAACTGCGTGTAGCGCCAAGTACGCCGCTCGGCGTGCTCGGCGGCATACTCCTGCCAGAGCAGCATCAGCGTGACGCCCTTGCGGTCGAGCTCGCGATGCACTCGGCCCCAGTCGGGTTCCACGTACGGCGAGGCCTCGCTTGAGCGCGGCAACAACCGCGCGACCAACTGGCGCTCGTCCCAGTCGCGCACCGTTTCCCAGTCCAGACCGGCTGCGCTAGCCAGTCCAACGTACTTGGTCACGACGCCCTTGGAAACACCCAGGGCGGCGGCTATGCCTTCATGGGCGAGCTGCGCGCCCCACTTTAATCGAATCACATCTTTGATCATGCGTAAAGCCATCCGTTGCTTGGGCACCGTTCCCCTCCTGCGGGTAAATCCGCCAAGGGTACGGGCCACGGTTCAGTTCTCTACGCAACACCAGACCGCTAAAGCCCGGCGCCTGACGGCGCCGCCCTACCGGTCACGATCACCGAA
>JANORY010000466.1:0-1692 GCA_031415535.1 Burkholderiales bacterium
TCGCCGAGCCGTCGTTCACCGTTACACTAAAACCTGGGGCGACTTCGTTACCATCGTCGACGAATTGCACCAAACCGCCCGAGAGCTGAGCACCGGTAAATACCGTGATCGGCGTACCTGGCGCACTGCTCAACTGGAAGAACCCACCAGCGATGGCACTCAGCGTATAAGTAAAGCTGACACTGTCCGGATCAACGATGCCAAAGTTCGCTGGTGCCAGCGTCACCGTCTGGCCTTCGCTCAGCGTGAGCGCAGCGCTGGTGATCAGCGGCGCATCATTCACCGGCGTGTAGCTGATCGTGGCGCTTAACGTGTTCGAGTTCGCCGCGCCGTCGTTTACGGTCACACTGAAGCCTGGAGCGACTTCGTTGCCATCGTCTACGAATTGCACCAGCCCGCCAGCGAGCTGTGCGCTGCTGAACACAGTGATCGGCGTTCCCGGCGCACTGCTCAACTGAAAGAAACCACCGGCGATGGCGCTCAGCGTAAACGTGAAGCTGGCATTGTCCGGATCGGTGATGCCGATGTTGGCCGGTGCCAATGTCACGGTCTGGCCTTCGCCGATGGTCAAGCTTGCACTCGTCACGACCGGTACATCATTGATTGCATTGACGGTAATGGCAACACTGTCGGTATCGCCGAGCGACCCGCCGCTGCCGCTATTGCCCAGATCATTGCTGACGATCTGCAGGCTGGCTGGCCCGTTGAAGTTGGCGCTGGGCAGAAACGACAGGCCGTCGAGCGCTGCGTTGATTGCGGCAATGGTGCCGGTGAAGCTCATATTGGCGTCTGCGGTGCCATCACCCAACCCAAAGCTCAGGCCGGTCGTACTCGCCAGCGTCATTGCGCCATTGCTCGCGTTAAGGGTAAGCTGGACCAAACTGGCGCCGGCGTCGACGTCACCAATCGAGATCAGGTTGCCGTTGGCCATTGAGAAGACCAGCGCAGTGTCCTCGCCGGTGCTCTGCGCGCTCGGGATCGAATTGACCGGGGCGTCGTTAACTGAAAGGATATTGATAACGGCAGTGTCGGCCCCGGTTAGCGCACCACCGGATCCTGAAGCGCCGGCGTCGTCGAGCGAAACCGTAAAGACGGTACTTGCGGCAGGGGTGTCCGAGGCATTGAAATAGGTGATCGAGCCACCCAGGTTGCCGGCCAGCAGGTCGTTGAGTTGCGTCAGCGTACCGATCACCAGCACGGAACCGCCGGCTGCACCACTGGAGACTCCGGTAGCGCCTGCCGCAACCGTCAAGGTGCCCGCACCCACCGACAGCGTGAGGTTGATCGCCGCCACGCCGGCATCAACGTCGGCCACCGAAATACCGGTGCCTTGCAGGGCAAGGCTGGTCTGTTCGGTGGCGGCGTAACTGACGGGCGTAATCGTGACCACCGGCGCATCGTTGACCGCGCTGACAGTCAAACTGGTGCCCGAGGTATTGCTGCTGAATGCCGTGGTTCCGCCATAACTGCTTGCGTCGCCCAGGCCTGCGGCGACCCCGGAAGTCTGGTCCCAGGCCTTGTAGGAGAACGGCAATACCGCTCCGTTGTAATCGGGATTTGGCACGAAGCGCACCGCCGTCGTAGCATCGGACGGCAGCAGGCGCGCGCTACTCACCGAGGCGCTACCGATGGCGAACCAGTTGCTGCCGTTCAGTGTGTACTGCCAGGTTCCATTGCTGTCATTGACGGCGA
>JANORY010000467.1:0-5655 GCA_031415535.1 Burkholderiales bacterium
CCTCGGGCACCGCCGCCAAACGAGCCGATAGCGCATTGGCGATGTTCGTTGACGAACTTTAATATGTCAAAGAGCTCGAACTTGAAGCGCTCATTACCGCGTTGCACCGCTGTGCTCAACGGCGATTACCCGTCATTTTGATTGGTGCGGGTCTGCCGCATTTATGTGGCCGAATGGGCCGTGCAAAGTCCTATGCGGAACGCCTTTTCGATTTTCCTGAAATAGGCCCTTTACCGCCGACTGCAGCACGACTTGCGATTGCCAAACCAGCGCAAACGCAGGGTGTGCTGATCGAGAACAACGCGAAATAAGTTGATATCCAAGGGCATGATCTGGAGTCCAAACCACGGCGATACTGCATTCACGGTACCGTTGTTCGATCAGTTCATGCATCGAATTATGCCCAACGAAGATTGGCGAAACTAAACGCCCGTCATTCTTTGTTTCCACGAATTCGCGGTTGACTATCTACCAGCCGGGCAACCAGATCAACGCACGCCCTGAATAATGTCGGCATACGCCGCTTGCAATATCGCCTGATCCGTACCGGCTGCAATCATGTTAAAACCATCATCACGCCAGCGCTTGGCCAATGCTCGATCGGTCGCCATGTAGCCCAAGCCTTTGCCATTTCGGCGCGCAGCGGCGACCACCGAATGCACGGCGCTGATAAAAGTCGCATGATCAAACTGCGCGGGCACTCCGAGAAAGTTCGACAGATCGAAGTGGCCAACCCAGAGAACATCAATGCCCGGAGTCGCCGCTATGGCTTCAACATTGGCCAAGCCACGTTCGGTCTCGATCTGCGCAATCACCAAGGTACGTGCATCCAGAGCCAGCATTTTGGCGCGAACGTCGCCGCCCTCGTAGTCATCATGCGCAAAACCGAACGCGGCGCCGCGCCGGCCAGTTGGCGGGTAGTGCGCCGCTTCGGCAATCGCGCGCGCTTGCTCCGCCGACTCCACCATAGGCACCATCACACACTGCGCGCCGACGTCGAGTGCGCGCGCCAGAAAGTGATACTCGCCACGCGGCACCCGCAGACCGGGTGAAATTGGCAACCCCCGGCAGCTTGCGAACAACCAGCGCAAGGTCTCAAGCGACAGGCCCGTGTGCTCCATATCGAACAGCACAAACTCGCAGCCGGCGTTGACCAGAATTTGCGCGATGCCTGGCGAAAAACTTTCGAACACCATGGCACCTGCTACTGGGTCGCCGGCTAACACACGTTCCTTGACCGAATTCTTGCGCATCACGATTCCAGGTTACTGTGACTAACCGCCCCGACGCTCCAGCACGACCGCCAGTTCATACATGCCCATCGGATGATTCACTTTCGAATACGGCGGCTTCGGCCAGATCCAGTAAACATCCGGAAACAAGGCGCGCATCGCATGAATATCACAATGGTAGGGCGGCCCCTGGATCAGCCCATCGCTGGCACCCGACTTCAGGGTCTGCGCGAACAGCGCCAGCATCTTGCCGCCGGGCATCATCCAGCGCATCATTTGCGCCGCATACGCGAGCCAGTAATCCGGATGCAGTGCACACAGGCAGGTCTGCTCGTAGACCGCGCCGGCCTGGCTTGGCGGTTGCCAACCGAGCAGATCGGCCTGTACCAATTGGACGCGGCGGCGCTGCTCGTGGGTCAGGTGAATCAGTTGCTGGTTGGCGCGCATGATGGCGGCCGGCGCGTAGTCAATACCGATGACGCTAAAGCCGCGTCGCGCCAGCTCAATCACTTCATAGCCCGAACCGCAACCGGGTACCAACACCGGACCTTGCAACGCGTAGGGCGCGCTGGCGGAAATGACCAGGCGATTGAGCCACTCGGTCAGTTGTGTACTAACCTTGCGGCGATCCCAGGGCGTTTGCCCGGTCTCGAACTTTTCTTGCCAGAATTCTGCGGTAGGACCGGCCACGATCTGCGGCTTCTATATCAAGCGTATTTGTAGAAGCCCTGACCGCTTTTGCGGCCGAGCAGTCCGGCATCGACCATTTCCTTGAGCAAGGGCGCTGGCCGATACTTCGAATCGTTAAAGCTGTTGTAGAGCACTTCCATAACCGCCAACTGAACGTCGAGGCCGACCATATCGCACAGAGCCAACGGCCCGATCGGGTGATTGCAGCCCAGGCGCATGCCCGCATCAATTTCCTCCGCACTGGCCAGGCCGTCCTGCAGCGCAAAGATCGCCTCATTGATCATCGGACACAGAACACGATTGACCACAAAGCCAGCGCTGTTCTTGACACCAATCGGCGTCTTGCCGAGCGCGCGCGCCAACTCGGTGACCGCCGTCACCGTCGCTTCGGAAGTACGCAAACCGCGAATGATTTCAACGAGGGCCATGACCGGTACCGGATTGAAGAAATGCATGCCAACGAAGCGATCTGGCCGCTGGGTGGCCGCGGCCAATTTGGTAATCGAGATCGACGAGGTATTACTGGCGATGATCGTTTCGGGTTTCAGTAAGGCATCAACGCCCTGCAGCAGTTTGACTTTCAGGGATTCATTTTCGGTTGCCGCTTCTATGACCAAATCGGCCCGCACCAATTCGCTGGCTGACGTGGTCGTCTGAATACGACTCAAGACCTGGGCCTTTTGCTCCTCGCTCAGCGTACCTTTCCGAACTGATCGATCGAGCGATGAGGATATCGTTTTCAGTGCGCGCTCAAGTGCCGCCTGGTTGATATCCTGAACAATGGCATTCAGCCCGTTCTGCGCGCAAGCCTGGGCAATGCCGTTACCCATCGTACCCGCGCCGATAATTCCAATCGTCTGAATCGCCATAAAACCGCTCCGAATATTCGTTAACTCGTGTCGATTGTAGTGGACCTGCGGTCCGATTCGGCAATCAAGCGGCATAGCGAGCCGTTGGCAAACCGTTAGCGCGCCGCTAGCGAAACAACCTCAAAGCCGGCTCACTGAGCGCGCCAATCTGTTCGCGCAACTCCAGAATCCGGTCCTGCCAGTAGCGCTGAGTATTAAACCAGGGAAACGCCAGCAGGAACGCCGGATCGTTCCAGCGCCGCGCCAACCAAGCGCTGTAGTGCAGCAAACGTAATCCGCGCAACGCCTCGAGCAGGCGCAGCTCTCGCGGATCGAAGCGGCAAAACTGCTCATACCCTTCGAGCAGTTCGTCAAGCTGCAAGGCCATCGCCTGGGCATCGCCCGAAAGCAGCATCCAGAAATCCTGAATCGCTGGGCCGCTCACACAATCGTCCAGATCAACCAGGTGCGCGCCGGAATCGGACCAGAGGATATTGCCGATGTGGCAGTCGCCGTGAATACGCAGTGTATTAAGCGCGCCGACTTCTTCGAACGCAGCCCGAATAGCCACCAGCACCGCCTCGGCGGCAGCCGACCAGGCGGGCCGCAGATCGATCGGAATGAGCTCACTCGACAACAGATAATCGCGCGATGCCGTCCCGAAACCGGCAACGTCGAGTGTTAGCCGGTGTTTGAACGCCGCACGCGAGCCGACCGCGTGAATACGGCCGAGAAAACCACCGATGCGGCCCAGCACCTCCGGGGCGTCGAGTTCGGGCGCGCGACCACCCATCCGTTTGAACAGCGCGAAGCGAAAACCGGCGTGTTCAAACAGACTGTTTTGTCCGATGAGCAGGGGTGCCACCACGGGAACCTCTTCAGAACTCAGTTCCTGAGCAAACGCATGTTCTTCGAGAATTTGATCATTGCTCCAGCGCTGCGGTCGATAGAACTTGGCAACAATGACTTCGCCCGATTCCAGATAAATCTGATACACGCGGTTCTCGTAGCTGTTCAGCGCGATCAGGCGACCGTCAGCGCGCTGGCCTACGCTGTCCAGTGCGTCGAGAATGCAGTCGGGCGTCAAGCCCGCGTAAGGTGCCGCCGAGATCGGCTGCGCCACGGCGGCGACGGGACTGGGGGTGGGGAACTTGTTCAAATTGATCCGATCGAGGGCACAGCCGAGATCCTGGTTGGAGGCGCTTGCCGAACAGTAGAACACCGATACTTGCCTGAAGGACTTATTGACATTTTATACGTGCACACATATTATGTGTTAAATTCCATCATTCCTCAGATATTCTCATGGCAAATCTCACCCTTTCAGTAGACGAAAAATCGACCGAACGCGCGCGCATTGCCGCCCAGAAAATGGGCATCAGCTTGAATCAGTTTCTTCGCGATCAGGTTAATCGACTGGCCGGGCTAGATCAACGCATGGCCGAACACGACGCTTATGAAGCTCGTTGCCTCCAACAAGGCGGGCGATTGAACGGCTGGAAATTTGACCGGGAAGAAGCCAACGAGCGTGGCTAGCTTCATTGATTCAAATATTCTTGTATACGCCGAGTCTATCGACGAGCCTGAAAAACAAGCGGTAGCACTGGCGCTCTTACGACGACTGAAGCGCGACGGACTGGGCGTGCTTTCTACACAAGTATTGCACGAGTACTGCAATGTCGGATTGCGAAAACTTCGACTCAACCCGGCTTACCTCCGCAGTCAAGTCCAATCGCACGAACAATATGAAGTAGTACAAGTAACGACCGCTATCATTCACGGCGCGCTGGACCTTCATCAAACGCGAAGCGTTTCGTTCTACGACGCGCTTATCTTGCAGGCCGCCGTCACGTCAGGTTGCGACACGCTGTTCACCGAAGACATGAACAATGGTGAACTCATAAACGGTGTTCGCGTTACCAATCCGTTCGCGAATCCGAATCGCACCAGTTCGAAATAGCCAGCCTTTGTACCGCTAATCGCTTTATTCAAGGTTCAGGTGCTCGATAGACTGGGCAGTAACCGGGTGTTTGCCATCCAGGCAGGCCTCGTTATTCACTAGCCAGAAGACTTCCTGAAAGAGCTTTCGTCATGTTTGTGATCATCGGCTACGTCGTGGCGATTGTCTGTATTTTTGGTGGCTTCATGATTCACGGCGGCAAGATTGCAGTGGTGTTACACGCCATGCCGACCGAGCTGATGGTCATTTGTGGCGGTGCGCTGGGTGCATTCATCGTCAACAATCAACCAGCGGTATTAAAGTCGACACTCGCCGCAATTCCAAAACTCCTCAAAGGCTCAAAGTACAGCAAGGCCCGCTATATCGAGTTGTTGTCGCTGCTCTACGAAATCCTGCAGAAAGCGCGCAAGGAAGGTCTGATGGCCATCGAACAGGATGTCGAAAACCCGCACGACTCGGCTCTGTTCAAAAAATTCCCGGTGATTGCTGCTGATCACCATGTCGTTGAGTTCATCACCGATTATCTGCGCATGATGGTGTCCGGTAACCTGAACGCGCATGAAATCGAATCGCTGATCGACAGTGAAATTGATACCCACCATCATGAGGCGCATGCGCCGGCTGCCGCCATCCAGCGGATTGCCGGCGGCTTGCCTGCCTTCGGTATCGTCGCCGCCGTACTAGGGGTGGTGAACACCATGGCATCGGTCGGCGCGGCACCCGCGATTCTAGGCGGCATGATCGGTTCGGCGCTGGTCGGAACCTTTCTGGGTATTCTGATGGCCTATGCGTTTGTTGAACCCCTGGCCGGCCTGCTCGAGCAAAAGGTCGACGAAGGCACAAAAGAGTTGCAATGCATCAAGTCGACCCTGTTGGCCAGCATGCAGGGCTACGCGCCACAGGTCGCGGTCGAGTTCGGCCGCAA
>JANORY010000468.1:0-5334 GCA_031415535.1 Burkholderiales bacterium
CGCAACTCGTCGAGCGCGACGTTATAGTTGCGTTGCTGGTAATAACCGGTCGCCAGCTCAAGACGGATCCGGGCGCGCCGCCGTTCTTCGGACTCATCCGGCGCTTCTGGAACCACCGAGGTGTTGGCGCTATTCACCGAACCGGCTTCGCCACTGCTACCAGTGCTCGCACAGCCAATGATAAAAAGGCTGGTAATCGTCATCAGCAACACGGCGCGCCAACCAGCCGCGCGATCATGCCAGCGATCTTCCCGGCGATCGTTCCGGCGATCGTTCCAGCGAGGGCTCATCGCGCTGCCGCGATCGCAATGACGCGTTGCGATTGGCGGCTGGCCAGCTTCGTGCGATCCACGACCGCGCCGGCCAACTGACCACAGGCCGCGTCAATATCATCGCCGCGTGTCTTGCGAATCGTCGTTACCGTGCCGGCATCGCTCAAAATTCGCGCGAAGGACTTGATCCGATCGATCGGCGAGCGCTGCAAGCCGGAGTTCGGAAACGGATTAAAGGGAATCAAATTGAACTTGCACGGCACATCAGCGGTCAAGCTTAACAACTGGCGCGCGCACGCATCGGTGTCGTTCACGCCATCGATCATGACATACTCGAAGGTAATGAAGTCGCGCGGTGCCTTTTCGAGATAACGCCGACAGGCAGACATCAGTTCATTCAATGGGTACTTGCGATTCAGCGGCACCAGCCGATCGCGCAGGGCGTCATTGGGCGCATGCAGCGACACTGCCAAGGCAACCGCACAATCATCGGCCAATCGGTCCATCATCGGCACTACGCCCGAGGTGGAGATCGTGACCCGCCGGCGCGACAATCCATAGGCGTTATCGTCGAGCATCAGGCGCGCGGCGCTCAGGGTGACCACATAGTTTTGTAACGGCTCGCCCATACCCATAAACACCACGTTGCTGACCGGCCGATTAGTCTCGGCACCATCGAGCCGGGCACCGCTGTCGAGCAAACGATTGGCCAGCCAAAGTTGCCCGATCACTTCATACAAATTTAAGTTGCGGCTAAAGCCCTGCTTGCCGGTCGAGCAAAATTCACAGTTGACCGCACAACCCGCCTGGGTTGACACGCACAAGGTACCCCGTGACGCCTCCGGGATGAACACCATCTCGATCGCGTTACCGGTACCGACGCTCAGCAACCATTTGCGAGTTCCGTCCGCGGCGGTGTTATCTGAAATGATTCGCGGCGCAAATATGTTGGCAGTTGTCCGCAAGCGTTCTCGAAACACCTTGGCAAGATCGCTCATCTGATCGAAGTCGGCAACCCCGCGCTGATGAACCCAGCGCAGCAGTTGTTTGGCACGAAACGCCTGCTGCCCGTTAGCCGCACACCAATGTGCCAGGCCTTGTGCGTCCAGATCGAGCAGATTTGTGGCTTCGGACATTTAGGAACCTGATGCTGTACAGCCTAGCGCGAATATAAATTCATGCCGGGGAAAAAGAACGCAATTTCGGTCTGCGCGGTCTCAGGCGCATCCGAACCGTGCACCGAATTAGCGTCAATGCTGTCGGCGAAGTCAGCGCGAATCGTGCCTTTGGCGGCTTTCTTTGGATCGGTCGCGCCCATCAGTTCGCGATTCTTGGCGATCGCATCAACGCCCTCCAGTACCTGCACCACCACCGGCCCGGAAATCATGAATGCAACCAGATCCTTGAAAAACGGCCGTTCCCGATGAATGCCGTAAAACGCCTCGGCCTCAGCGCGGGACAGGTGCATCATGCGCGAGGCAATGATTTTCAGGCCAGCCGCCTCAAAGCGGGCATATATTTGACCAATGACATTCTTGGCGACGGCATCTGGCTTGATAATGGAAAAAGTACGCTCTAACTTGGCGGCTGTCATCTAGCACTCCGGAATCGGGATAAACTTTGGAAAAGGCATTTAAAAAGAGGAAGTTAGCCGGTTTTTATGAGAATTTGGCTAATCCGTGATTTTAACACAGGGGTACTACTGTAGTGCTGCCTCGTGCCATCAGCCCCAGGAACGAGGCTTTCTACCGCACGCGACTATTGAAATTGTTGTAAGCTGACCTTACATTACGTCATCGGGCATCGGCCTTTTTTCTTAACTCAGGAGACTTCTATATGATTCTGGACCAAGGTTCACCCAAGTCTGGCCCGTTCGGATCCGGCGGCGCGGTCACAGCGCTTCAGAAGAATCGGGTACTTCGCAATACCTACTGGCTGTTGGCACTCTCCATGGTTCCGACGGTGCTCGGTGCTTACGTCGGTGTGCGTAGTGGGTTTTCGTTTTTCGCTGGCAGCCCATTCATTGGACTGATTGCCTTCCTGGCAATTGCCTTCGGATTTTTCTTTGCAATCGAGAAATTCAAGCACAGCGGCATTGGTGTTGGCCTCTTGCTGGCATTCACGTTCTTCATGGGGCTAATGCTGTCACGCCTGATCGGTAACGTGCTCGGTTTTTCGAACGGCGCATCCCTGATCATGACTGCATTCGGAGGCACCGCAATCGTTTTCGCCGCGATGGCTACCCTGGCGACCGTCTCAAAGCGTGATTTCTCCGGCCTCGCGCGCTGGATGTTCATTGGCTTTATCGTCATCTTCCTGGCGGCGATTGCCAATATCTGGCTGCAAATGCCAGCGCTGACTTTGACCATCTCGGCTCTGGCCGTCGTTATCTTCTCGTTCTTTATCTTGTTCGACTTGCAGCGCGTCGTCAACGGCGGTGAGACCAACTATGTTTCAGCGACCCTGTCGATCTACTTGAGCGTCTACAACGTGTTTTCGAGCCTGCTGTCGATTCTCGGCATCGTCGGCGGCGACCGCGACTAATCCAATAGTGGGCTGAACGGCAAGCCAGTACCTGAGCGTGCTGGCTTTTTTTATTTCAAGTCGAACACCGCAATCGACTCGACATGCGAAGTATGCGGAAACATATTGATGACGCCGGCACTGCTTAGCAAATACGGGCCCTGGTGAACCAGAATTGCCGCATCACGAGCCAAGGTAGCCGGGTTACAGGAAACATAAACGATCCGTTTTGGATGAGCATCGGTCTGCGTGATGGCCTTGACCAACTCGGCCGCCCCTTCGCGTGGCGGATCAATCAGAAGGCGATCAAAACGCCCGAGTGCCAGCCACTCTGCCGGGGTCATCGTGAACAGATTTCGACTTAAAAACTGACAGCGCCGTTCGAGACTGTTGGCCAGCGCATTCGTGCGGGCCCGATTGACCAATTCGGCGCTACCCTCAATGCCCAGCACATCGGCACCCATTCTGCCGATCGGCAGCGTGAAATTGCCCAGACCGCAAAAAAGGTCGGCAATTCGTTCGCCGCGTTCAGGGGCCAACAGATCGATGGCGCGCTTGACCAGCACTCGGTTGATCAGGTGATTGACCTGGGTGAAATCGGTTGGCCGAAACGGCATCCGAATTCCGAACTCAGGCAGGCTGTAGGACAGACGACTCTTGCGGGGTTCAAGGACGGCGTTATCGTCCAACCCTGGCTCGCGCTCAGCCTCCAACAACACAATGGTTTCCGGCCCCTTTGCCTGTAGCCAGATTTCCAGATCGTGGTGCTGCTCAAACTGGCGTAGTTTCATCAGATCGCTGTTGCTCGGCGTTCGCAACACCCGAAACACCAGAGCCAATACGCCGTCGCCTTGAGCGATCTCAATCTGTGGCGTTTGATCCTTGATAGACAGCGCGCCAATCAGCGCGCGCAGTGGCACCAGCAAGTCGGACAAATGCTCGGGCAGCACGTGGCATTCGGTCATGTCGGTCACATAACGCGAGGCGCGCTCGTGAAAGCCGATCAAAACGCCGCCCTTCTTCTCGACATTGCGCACCGACAGTCGCGCCCGATAGCGGTAGCGCCAGCCAACCCCGGCAATCGGCCGCAGCATGGTCTGGGCCTTCATGCCGCCCAGATGTTTGAGCTGATCTTCCAGCGCCCGTTGTTTGATGGCCAGTTGCGAACGCTCTTCGAGATGCTGCATTGAGCAGCCACCGCAAACGCCAAAATTCGGGCACTTCGGTGTAACGCGTTGCGAACTGGCGCGAATGACCGTGTCGGTCTGCGCAACTTCGTAGCTGGCCTTGCGCCGGACAATATGAGCGTTGACGCGCTCGCCAGGCAAGGCACCGCGCACAAATATGACCTTGCCTTCGCGGCGTGCTATGCCGTTCGCATCCAGGTCAACTGACTCGATATCTAACTCTACGCCGAGGTCCACGCTGCCAGATATTCGTGCCAATGTGTACCATCCTGTTGTTCGAGCATTCGGCGCAGCAACTGCTCCTCGGCGGCCGCTTGATCGGGGGTAAGTACTCCGCGCATTAACTGGAAACGGTTGAACATCAGGAATGTGTTGACCACATCCGTTTCGCAATAGCCACGAATTTCAGCCAGCCGTCCAGCCTGAAATGCCGGCCAGACCTGACTGCCATCCATGCCCATCTTGCCGGGGAAGCCGCATAACTTGGCCAGTTCGTCGAGCGGCGCGTTGGCCCGGCCCGAGTATAGCGCCAGCAGATCCATCAAATCGGTGTGTCGGGTGTGATATCGACTGATGTAGTTGTTCCATTTGAATTCGCGATCGTCATCGCCCAATTCCCAATAACGACCGGCCGTCACGCCATGAATCAAGGCACGGTAGTGCAATACCGGCAGATCGAATCCACTACCATTCCAGGAAACGATTTGCGGCGTGTAACGATCAATGATCTTGAAAAAATCATGAACCAGCTTGGACTCGTCATCCTGCTCGCTGCCCAGCGAACGGACCCGCACGCCATCCTGATCTCGGAACAAGCAGGAAATGGCAATGATCCGCTGCACATGGTGCGGTAAAAACTCGCGGCCGGTCTGTTCGGCACGCCGGGTAAACGCCCATTGTGCGACCGCCGCATCGTCCAATGACGGATCGAGCGCATGCAATTGTCGCAGGCCAATCACATCGGGAATCGTTTCAATATCGAAGCAGAGAATCGGCGTCATGGCTGGTCGGAGCGGCGTCGCTGAGTGAATCAGCGTTTGGGAATCAGCGTTTGGGAAGCAGCTTTTGTGGATCAACCGGCTTGCCCTGCTTGCGCACTTCAAAATGCAGGCCAACCCGATCAGACCCTGAGTCGCCGACCTCAGCAATTTTCTGGCCGCGCTTGACCGCTTGACCCTCTTTGGCCAACAAGGTCTTGTTGTGCGCATAAACCGTTACGGTATCGGCGTCGTGTTTGACGATCAAGAGGTTACCGTAGCCTCTGGGACCCGGCCCACTGAAAATCACTTTGCCATCGGCGGCAGCGGCGACCGGGTCGCCCACATTGCCATCGAGAATAATTCCAACCTGTT
>JANORY010000469.1:0-4485 GCA_031415535.1 Burkholderiales bacterium
AACGCGAGCGCAGCGGCGGTCGGTTCGTTGATGATGCGTTTGACCTCTAACCCCGCGATACGACCTGCGTCCTTGGTGGCTTGACGTTGGCTGTCGTTAAAGTAAGCCGGTACCGTAATGACGGCTTCGGTCACTTCTTCACCGAGATAGTCCTCAGCGGTTTTTTTCATTTTGCGCAACACTTCGGCCGACACTTGCGGCGGCGCAATGGCCTTGCCGCGGGTCTTGACCCAGGCGTCACCGTTATCGGCCGAGACAATTTCATAGGGCATGAGTTCGATGTCCTTCTTGACCTCTTTCTCGGCGAACTTGCGCCCGATCAGTCGCTTCACGGCGTACAGCGTATTGGTCGGATTGGTGACCGCTTGCCGCTTGGCGGCAGCGCCGACCAGAATTTCGTCGCCGTCGGTATAAGCGACGATCGACGGCGTGGTGCGCGCGCCTTCCGAGTTTTCAATCACCTTGGGCTGGCCGCCTTCCATGATGGCCACGCACGAGTTGGTCGTGCCCAGGTCGATTCCAATGATTCTGCCCATTTCAATATCCTTTGATTCGAGGAGTTACTTTAGTTCGCTAGATGCCGCTAAGTTCGAAAAATTCAAGGGCCGCACTAGCCCTGGGCAATGATCACCAACGCCGGGCGCAGGATTCGGTCGTTGATCAGACAACCCTTTTGCAAGACGGTAACAATATGACCGGCGGGTGTCGGCGGCTGACTGCTTGCCACCGGAACCATGGAAATGGCCTGATGCCGATTCGGATCGAATTTCTCACCGACCGGGTCGAGCTCGAGTAGCCGATTTTTCTCGAAGGCCGAGGCCAACTGACGCAACGTAGCCTGAACGCCCTCTTTCATCGACTCGATACTCGGATCCGCGACCTTCAAGGCCATTTCAAGACTGTCGCGCACCGGCAGCATGGCTTCGGCAAACGACTCAACCGCATACTTGTGAGCCTTTGACACATCGTCGGCGGCGCGGCGGCGAATGTTTTCCATTTCGGCGACCGAACGCAGGTACAGGTCGTAATTCTCGTTGGCCTTGGCTTGCAGCCGAGCCAGCTCGACGGCCATCGGCTCGACGGCAACTGAAGCGGCGGCGGCAGGCGCTTGCGCACTGCCCGAAGTGCCCGGCTGAGCGGCCAAGTCTGCGTTAGCGGTCGTAAGCCCCTGCTCCGGAGTTCCATTCGGGGTAGTCTGTTGATCCTGCACGATCTTATGCTCTCTTATAAAAATCAATGACTTAACTTATATCAGCGTCGATATTGGGGTCAATTCCGGAATTTCAATAGGCACACCCGCAAATTTGTCTCAAGCGTGTAATGTGAGCGGGTAAAATGCGACGAGTGGTGTGTCACTGCACACTATGTGGCTACACAACGGCTACCGATTCGTCACAGATCAGGCTCGTGTCTGCTGGTTTGAACTAAACACCTTCCAGAGGAGAAATAAATAATGGGATTACTTTCATTTATCAAGGACGCTGGCGAAAAATTGTTCGGCAAAGGTCAGGCCCACGCGGCCACCGAAGCCGCCAAAGCCGATCCGACCCCTGAAAAAATTGCCGAAGCCAGCCAGAGCGCCGGCGACGCAATTGTTCAGTACATCCGTGCCATGAACCTTGACGCAGACGGACTGCGGGTTGAGTTTGACGCGCCAACCGGCAAAACCTCGGTCTGGGGTACTGCGGCCGATCAAGAAACCCGCGAGAAAATTGTGTTGTGCTGCGGAAACGTCGCCGGGGTTGGTGAAGTTGAAGACAACATGGCCACCGCCGAGCCGGCCGACGAAAGCGAATATCACACGGTCGTACGCGGCGACACCCTGTCGAAAATCGCCAAAGAAGCCTATGGCGATGCCAGCAAGTACACGGCGATCTTCGAAGCCAATAAGCCGATGTTGAGTCATCCGGACAAGATCTATCCGGGCCAGATGCTGCGTATTCCGGCCGAGGCCTGATTCCGGAGGATCGCGGGGGCGCACGCACGGCAGTGGCGGTGCGCTCCTAAACGCGGGCACCCAGTTCGGTTGCCCTTAGTTTGCGCTGTTGCTGTCCCTCGCGGGCAGCCAGCGCAGCCTCGGCGGTTAGCCGCTGAATCGGCCAGCCGGCCATCTGCTCTTGCACAATTTGCGCGAGCGCGGCGATCCACTGTGGTGAATCATTCAGACAGGCCAAATAGCGAAACTCCTGGCCACCGGCCTGGATGAACGTTTCTTTGCCTTCGATCGCGATCTCTTCGAGTGTTTCGAGGCAATCGGCGACAAATCCTGGACAAACAACGTCGACCCGCTCGAGCTTTTGCTTGCCCAGTGCCTCCAGCGTTTTGTCGGTGTAGGGCTGCAACCATTCGGCCTTGCCAAAGCGCGACTGAAACGTCACTTCGTACTGATCCCTGCGCAAACCCAGTTTGTCGGCCAGCAGTCGGCCGGTGACCAGACATTCGCAATGATAGGGGTCGCCCTCCATTAAGGTGCGTTTCGGCATGCCGTGAAAACTGATCACCAATTTGTCCGGCGTGCGGTCGCGCTGCCATTGTGATTTGATCTGATGCGCCAGCGAATTCAGGTAGGCCTCATGCCGATGAAAGTGTTTGATGGTGCGCAACTCCGGCAGGTCGCGCCAGGTTTGTAGCTCGGCAAATACCGCATCAAAACTGCTGGCGGTGGTCGCACCCGAATACTGCGGGTACATCGGCATGACCAACAGTCGGGCAACATTCTGTTCGCGAAGTTTGCGCATCACTGAAGCGACTGAGGGCTCGCCATAACGCATCGCGTAAGCCACTTCAATCGACTGTCCCGCTTGCCCCAGATAGCCCTTTAGCAAGCTCGCCTGACGCGCGGTATAGACCTGCAACGGTGAGCCATCGGGCATCCAGACGGACTTGTATTTTTCAGCCGATTTTTTCGGCCGAATATTCAGGATGATGCCATGGAGAATCAGCATCCACAGCAAACGCGGAATCTCGACGACGCGTTTGTCGGCCAGGAACTCAGCCAGGTATTTACGCACCGCGCCGGTTTCGGGTGCCGACGGTGTGCCCAACTGAACCAGCAGGACCGCGGTGCGGGCCGACTGATCATGTTTAAAATTTTCACAAGCGGAGAAACGCGGCATCAACGACTCAGTTATTTGACAGCGCGCTAGACACTAATTTGGCTGTGATTTCAACAATCGGAATAACCCGCTCATAGGCCATCCGGGTTGGACCCACCACGCCCAGGGTTCCGACCACTTTTCCATTGACCTCATACGGTGCCACCACAACGCTGAGTTGCTCCATCGGCACCAGATCGGATTCGCCGCCAATAAAAATCTGCACCCCTTGCGCGCGGCTTGACGCATCGAGCAAATGCACCAGACTGGTCTTGCGCTCGAACATTTCAAACAGCCGCCGCATGCGCTCCATATTGTCGGACAAATCGGCGACTCCGAACAAATTGCGTTCACCGGAAAACACCACCGGATCACTTTCTTCATTCAGCGCCTGACCGCTTGCCTCGACCGCATGGGTCATCAGCGCGGTGATGTCCTCGCGCAGTTGGCGCAGTTCATGCTGCAGACGCTCCCTGATTTCGGGAAACTCCATGCCGGCGTAATTGTGGGTGATGTAGTTGGCGGCCTCGGTCAATTGCGAGGGCGAATACTCGCGATCGGTCAGCAAAACCCGGTTCTGCACGTCGCCCTGCTGGGTCACAATGATCAGCAGCAGACGACGCTCGGAGAGCCGTAAAAACTCGATTTGGCGAAACGAAGCTGCCCGCCGTGGGGTTGCCACCACGCCCGCAAAGTGCGACAGGCTGGACAGCAGGCCGGCGGCGTTTGATAACACGCGCTGCGGTTCACTCAAATGCAGGCGATCATGCATTCTCTCGGTCTGGTCGGCTCCGAGCGGTTGAACCGTCAACAAGGTGTCGACAAAAATACGATAGCCGCGCGGTGTTGGTATTCGGCCGGCCGAGGTGTGCGGACTGGCAATCAGACCTAATTCCTCAAGATCGGACATGACGTTGCGAATCGTGGCGGGCGACAGATCGATGCCGGCAAAGCGCGATAAGGTACGCGATCCAATCGGCTGACCATCGGATATGTAGCGCTCGATGAGCGCCTTGAGCAGCGTTTGAGCTCTTCGGTCCAACATGACTGGCTATTCTATGGCTTTATTATGGTGTAATCGATTAATGAACGCGGGTTTCAAAAAAGCGGCACTCATCGGCCGGTATCAAAGCGAAGGTGTTGCGCAATCGCTGCTGGCGATCGGCGATTTCTTGCGCGATCGAGGCGTTCTGGTCTATCTGGACAGCGACACCGCGCGCGCCATCAATCGCACTGACCTGCCGAACGCGCCGGTGACCGAACTCGGCGAACAGGTCGATTTGGCGATTGCGGTCGGCGGCGACGGCACCATGCTGGGCGTCACCCGCCAGTTGGCGGCCTTCGGTGTGCCACTCCTGGGCATTAACCACGGCCGGCTCGGCTTCATCAC
>JANORY010000470.1:0-6130 GCA_031415535.1 Burkholderiales bacterium
AAGTTGAAGGCAACGGTTGCTCGATCGGCCCGAATGCGTTCAAGGTGGCTGACCTGGTCAAGGGCAAGAAAATTGTTATGTTCGGATTGCCCGGTGCGTTCACGCCGACCTGTTCGGCCAAACATGTGCCGAGCTACCTGGAACACTACCAAGCGCTCAAAGCCAAGGGCGTTGATGAGATCTGGTGCATGTCGGTTAACGATGCCTTTGTCATGGGTGCCTGGGGCCGCGAGCAAAAAGCCGGCGGCAAAATCCGCATGATGGCCGACGGCAGTGCCGAATTTGCGACCAAACTGGGCCTGGTACTTGATCTGACCGGGCGTGGCATGGGCATTCGCATGAACCGCTTCTCGCTGTTGGTCGATAACGGTATAGTCAAGAGCGTCAACCTCGAAGGTGCCGGCAAGTTCGAGGTGTCGGACGCGCCGACCGTGCTCAAGCAATTGGCCTGAGGTGCAACACTTCGGGCGCATTGTCGGTTTGCGCATATGAGTCGACAGCGATGAGTCGGCAGCGATGATGCGTCAGCGTACGATCAAAGCCCGAGTGACCACCACCGGGGTCGGTCTGCATTCTGGTCACCGGGTCGAGTTGGCCTTGCGCCCGGCTGCGGCTGATACCGGCATTGTGTTTCGGCGAATCGATCTTGATCCGCCGATCGACATCAAGGCTTCCGCACTGCGGGTGACCGATACCCGGATGGCTTCCACATTGACAGCACCCGCGAAGGCCAACGGGCTTGAGGTCAAGGTCATGACGGTCGAGCATCTGATGTCGGCACTGGCCGGTTTGGGTATTGACAACCTTTATGTTGATGTTACGGCTGACGAGATTCCGATCCTCGATGGATCAGCCGGATCGTTTGTTTTTCTGATTCAATCGGTAGGTGTCATCGAACAGTCGGCCAGCAAGAAGTTTATGCGGGTGCGTGCGCCGGTCGAAGTTCATGACGGCGACAAATGGGCGCGGCTCGATCCGCATTTCGGATTCAAGCTGCGCTTTTCGATCGATTTCGCACATCCGGCCATCGATGCAACCGAGCAAGTGGTCGAGATCGATTTTGCGAACAATTCCTATGTCAAGGAGGTGTCGCGCGCGCGCACCTTCGGATTCATGCAGGAGGTCGAAACTTTGCGCCAGATTGGCTTGGCGCAAGGCGGCAGTTTCGAAAATGCCATCGTCATGGACGAATACCGGGTCTTGAACAGCGACGGTCTGCGTTCCGGCGACGAGTTCGTCAAACACAAGATTTTGGACGCGATCGGTGATCTCTACTTGGTCGGTTACCCGTTGATCGGTGCCTACTCGGCGCACAAATCGGGTCACGCGCTGAATAACCTGCTGTTGCGGGCGTTACTCGAACAACAGGCGTTTGAGCTGGTGCAGTTCACCGAGCGGACTAAAGCACCCCGCATGTTCGCTCAGGATTGGAGTTTTGCCTGAACAGCAACGGCGAGCGGATTCGATGATTTTTCTGCGCACGCTGGTGTTGATCGCAGCGCTGGCGAGTCTGATCTGTGCCGGCGGTTACGTGTTTACGCGTGAGCCGAAGTATTTGAAGTGGGCCTTCTTAGTTCTGAAAGTTACCGCCGTTTTGGCGTTCATTTTTTTTGGTGGTTTGTTTGTTGAGGAGCTGTGGTTCAGGTCGCCGAAATGACCGTCCGTCAGTTGCGATGCTGTTGCGAATCCGTTGCGAATCGAGTGAGTTTTGATGCGCTCAAAGCGGTTTTTTCTGGCGATTTTTGATGAAGTGAGCAATTGCTGTCTCTAACGATCCTTCAACGCCGGTTTGCAGCAAATGCTCCATCGCGGCAATGCCTGAGGCTGGAACTGTTGGTCGGGCGGCACGGTCCTTGTCGGCCGACGTTACAATGTCGGACGCAAGTTGCGGGCGAACCCGGATTCGACTAACCTTCCAGCCACGCTCGGTAAGGGTTCGGAGGACAGTCGGTTCAAACTGTCTGAATTTTGCAGCAATTGAAGCGTTTGGCGCAGATATTGCAAGTACGGTCTGATCAAGGGTTTTGACTTTCAGACCCTTAACCGGAGCACACAGGTCAAGCACCGTCTGCAACTCGGCGAGCCGACCTGCCTGCAAAGACAGGTCCTGGAATGTGACCTGCCCAGTTAGCCAATCCAAAGGGCGGCGGGCAGGGATCGGTTTCAGGATGTTCCTCATGTATTCGAAGGTGGAGAGCTGAGTGCAGATTATTGTCGTACATGCGCGATTAAAACAAGCGCGGACCATGACCGTGCGCAAGCGCTGGGTCCTGGCATCCTTCGGCGCCTTGCTGCTCTTTGTGCTGGCCAGCACCGGATTGCTGTCCTACGTAGCGATTCAACATGCGTTTCAGGCGAAAGTACCGTTTGTTCAGCAGTGGGTGACTGCTGCGGCGGCCAAGGACGTCGAGAGCCGCGATGCCTTCGTGCGCCAAAACATCGACGCTCTGGCCGTCAAGCTCGGCCAACTGCAGGCTCAGGTTGCCCGGATTGATGCGATCAGCGAACGCGTCTCCCGGATGGCCGGCGTCAAAGCCTCTGATCTACCGCGAATGCCGGGGCGCGGCGGGCCCCTGACCGGTGAGGTTCGCTCGTTTTCGCTGGGCGAGTTGAGTAACGCCGTGGACATGACCTCGAAAGGACTTGATAGCCGGGTTGATTCCTTGAACCTGATCGAGTCCGAGCTGATCTTCAAAACGGTCGCGACCAAACTCTTGCCGACCAACCAGCCTTTGCAGGACGGGTTTATGGGTTCGCGATTTGGCTCCCGAATCGATCCGTTCACCGGTGGCTCGGCGATGCATGAGGGCATTGACTTTAATGCACCGACCGGCACGCCGATACTGGCTGCAGGCGCGGGCGTGGTGGTGTTCGCCGGCTTTAATCCGAGCTATGGCTATCAGATCGACCTTGATCATGGTGCCCGAGTGGTGACGCGCTATGCGCACGCCTCGAAGTTGCTGGTCAAGGAAGGTGATATCGTCAAACAAGGCCAAAAAATTGCCGAGGTCGGTTCGACCGGGCGTTCAACCGGTGCTCACTTGCATTTCGAGGTGCGCGACAACGATGTTGCGCAAGATCCCTTGAAGTATTTGCAGGCAGGCCTCAACTTAAAAGCGACCCTTGCTGCGAGCAACGAACGCATGCGTCGCTGATTGGCCCGCTGCGTGGTCAGCGCGCAATATTCCTGCATTGATTGCGTCTGCTAAACTCCAGCGGTTTTAGCCCAAACTATGCAGAACTTTCTTACCAAGATTTTCGGCAGCCGCAATGACCGTCTGCTGCGCGGTTACAGCAAGGCGGTAGCTCAGATCAACGCGCTTGAGCCGGGTCTGCTCGCGCTGAGTGACGAACAATTGCGCGCCAAGACCGACGAGTTCAAGACGCGGATTGCCGGCGGCGAGACGCTAGACGCGGTGTTGAACGAAGCCTTTGCGGTGTGCCGCGAAGCGGCCAAGCGTGCGCTCGGCATGCGCCATTTCGATGTTCAACTGGTCGGTGGCATGGTGTTGCACAACGGCAAGATCGCCGAGATGCGTACCGGTGAAGGCAAGACTCTGACCGCCACACTGCCGGTCTATCTGAATGCTTTGGCCGGCAAGGGTGTCCACGTGGTCACCGTTAACGATTACCTGGCCGCTCGTGACGCTGACTGGATGGGCAAGGTCTACCGGTTCCTGGGTATGTCGGTTGGCGTTATTCTGTCGCAGCAAGAAACCGAAGCCAAGCGTATTGCCTACGCTGCCGACATTACCTACGGCACCAACAACGAATTCGGCTTCGACTATTTGCGCGACAACATGGAGCACGCGCCCGATGATCGACGCCAGCGCGGCCAGCACTATGCGATCGTCGATGAGGTCGATTCAATCCTGATCGACGAGGCGCGTACGCCCTTGATCATCTCCGGACAAGCCGAAGACCATACCGAGCTGTATCAGCGACTGAATTCGGTGCCGCCGCTGCTTGACATCATGGCGCATGAAGCGAAGGTCAATGAAGCCGAGCCGCCCGGGGATTACTGGGTTGATCGCAAGGGACATCAGGTTCATATGTCCGAAGCCGGTCATGAAAAGACCGAACAAATTCTGTCCCGGATGGGTTTGCTGCCGGACGGTGCCAGCCTTTATGACCCAGCCAATATCAGTCTGATGCATCACCTGATGGCATCGCTACGCGCGCACTCGCTGTACTTTAAAGATCAGCAATATGTAGTGCAGGATAATGAGGTCATCATCGTCGACGAGTTCACCGGTCGGCTGATGCCTGGCCGGCGCTGGAGCGACGGTTTGCATCAAGCCGTGGAAGCCAAGGAAGGCGCTGAGATCCAGGCCGAGAATCAGACGCTCGCATCGATCACTTTTCAGAACTACTTCCGCATGTACGGCAAACTGGCCGGTATGACCGGAACGGCTGACACCGAAGCCTACGAATTTCAGGAAATCTACTCGCTGGAAACAGCGATCATTCCGACCCATCGACCGATGGTTCGCAATGATCGGCAAGACCAGGTGTTTCGGACCGCCCGCGAAAAGTATGTCGCGATCAGCACTGATATTCAGGATTGCTTTAAGCGCGGCCAGCCGGTTCTGGTTGGCACCACGTCGATCGAGAATTCCGAGTTGCTGTCGGAAATGCTGAAGAAGGACACACTGCCGCATCAGGTGCTGAATGCCAAGCAACATGCGCGCGAGGCGGAGATTGTTGCGCAGGCGGGCCGACCGAAAATGATCACGATTGCGACCAACATGGCTGGTCGTGGTACCGACATTGTTCTGGGCGGCAATGTCGAGAAGCAGATCGATTTGCTTAATGCCGATAGCAGCGTTCCGGAAGCCGACAAGGGTGCGCGAATCGACACCTTGCGCGCCGAGTGGCAGAGCCTGCATGATCAGGTCCTGGCCGCCGGCGGTTTGCATATTATCGGCACCGAGCGGCATGAGTCACGTCGAATCGACAATCAACTGCGCGGCCGATCGGGGCGTCAGGGCGACGCCGGTTCGTCGCGCTTTTACCTGTCGATGGAAGATCCCCTGCTGAAAATTTTTGCCGGTGATCGTTTGAAATCGATCATGGATCGACTCAAGCTGCCGGATGGTGAAGCGATTGAAGCCGGTATGGTGACGCGCTCGATCGAGTCGGCGCAGCGCAAGGTTGAGGCGCGTAACTTTGATATCCGCAAGCAATTACTTGAGTACGATGACGTCTCCAATGATCAGCGACGCATCGTCTACTCGGATCGCAATGCCTTGCTCGACTCGCAGGACCTCAGCGAGCGTTTGAAGGTGTTGCGTCACGAGGTGTTTACCGACCTGTTTCGACAGCATATTCCGCATGAATCGATCGAAGAGCAGTGGGATGTCGCCGGACTTGAAAAAGTTCTGGAGTCGGAGTTCCATCTGAATTGTCCGCTCGGGCAGATGCTGAAGGACAAACAGGACCTGAGCGACGATGAACTGTTGCGCGCCTTGATCCTGTCGGCCGACGAATCGTATCAATCAAAAGTTGAGTTGGTTGGGCAGGAGAGCTTCACCGGCTTCGAGCGTTCGGTCATGTTGCAGGCGATCGATCAGCACTGGCGCGAGCACCTGTCGGCGCTGGACTATCTGCGACAAGGCATTCATCTGCGTGGCTACGCACAGAAAAATCCGAAGCAGGAGTACAAGCGCGAGGCCTTCGAGCTGTTTCAACTGATGCAGGGGCGGGTACGTAACGATGTCGTCCGGATCCTGATGACGGTACGGGTTGAGTCGGCCGAGCAACTTGAGCAAGTCGAGGACGAGCGGCCCGATCTGAGTAAAGTCAGCTATACCCATGCCGACTTTAACGAAGCCGCTACCGCAGCAGGTGCCGAGAGTACCGAGGGCCTGGCGCTGGCGCTGCAGGCACCGCCGGACACGGCGGAAGATGCTGCGCAACCGTTTCGGCGATTTGGTGAGAAGATCGGGCGCAATGACCCCTGTCCCTGTGGCTCCGGTAAAAAATACAAACAATGCCACGGGCGTTTGGCTTGAGCCGGCACGGCCGGTGAACCGGAGTTGTTGATGCCTGTCAATCTTGCTGCCCCGAATCCTGCTGATCTGCATCCGGTTGCCGGTGTCCGGCTGGGCGCGGCACGTGCCGCTATCCG
>JANORY010000471.1:0-3282 GCA_031415535.1 Burkholderiales bacterium
GAGAAACGGCCATGCGCCGGGGTCGGCGTGTCATCATCGATCAGCGCTGGCCCATACCCGGCTCTGGCGTTGCCATGACTGGCGGCCAAGGCGAACACCTGCGGCGCAAAACGCGAACCCACATAACCGATCAAGGCGGCCACGGCGACAATCGCCGGGAACGGCGTATCGAACGCAAAGATTGCGACGAATGAGGCTGCCGCAATGCCCCACATCCAGCGATTCTTCAAGGCCCGCGTGCCGATCCGGTGTGCCGCGTGCAACACCAGTGCCGTCACGGCGGGCTTGATGCCGTAAAAAATGCCTGCAACAACAGGGATATCGCCAAATCGCAGATAGATCCAGGATAGCGCAATCAGGATGAATAACGAGGGCAAGACGAACAGCGCACCGGCGACGATCCCGCCCCAAGTGCGGTGCATTAGCCAACCGATGTAGGTCGCCAATTGTTGCGCCTCGGGGCCAGGCAACATCATGCAGTAGTTCAACGCGTGCAGAAATCGTTTCTCACTGATCCAGCGGCGCCGCTCGACCAGTTCGCTGTGCATGATGGCGATTTGGCCGGCCGGACCGCCGAAGCTGATGAACCCCATTTTTAGCCAGAAGCGCAAGGCCTCGGCAAAAGGGACCGGTGCGACCGTCGTGTTCAGCTCGTCGGCGACGGCGGTATCAGCGACGGGGGTAGCGGTCACACGGGTATCGGTCACGAGCGCGCGCCAGGGTCAGACTTCGCCGACTTGTTTTTAAAGGCCGCAATGCGTTGCTCCATATCCGGGCCTCGTCCTTCGCCACGGTAGACTTCGTGGGCCAGGCCCACCGCTTGCGTCATGCCATCGGTGTCGCGCAGTAAACGCTTGTTTGCACCATGGCTGAACCAACTATTGGCGAGGATCTGTGTCACCAAGGACTGCAGTTCCGCGTCGAACTGGTCATCTGGCACGCAAAAATTCGCCAGGCCGATTCTCTCGGCCTGGCGGCCTGAATAGGTTCGACAGGTGAACATCATTTCGCGCGCCTTATAGGTACCAATGCGTCGCGGCAGACGTTGGCTCAATCCCCAGACCGGCGTCAGCGCCCATTTCGCGTGGGTATCACCAAATTTTGCCCCATCGGCGGCAAAGATAAGATCACCCGCCAATGCGAGTTCCAATGCACCGGTGTAGCAATGACCGTGCACGGCCGTGATTACTGGTTGCGGCAAGTTCGCCAGGCGTTCGATGACTGACGACTGAAAGTGCGGTCGCGGTAATTTTTCGCCCGTTGAAATATCGCCCAGATCGTGACCCGCTGAAAAGCAGCGACCGGCGCCGCGCACTATGACCAGACCAACCATTTCAGTCTGACGCTCCAACAGCGCAATCTGCGCATCGAGCTCAATGAACAACTCGACATTCAGTGCATTGAGCCTGTCGGGGCGATTCAAAGTCAGCGTGCTTGCACCTTGCTGATCGTCGCGCAGCACGAGTTGGGTCATGGAAGTTCTCCTTTAGGTCTGGAATACGAACACCGGAACGTGCATCCTGCGCTATAGTGCATCAGCATTGTGCCTAACCCCGAACTATCGACCGTAACACCGAATCAGAATAACAGGAGAACTCATATGACTGCGCTAGCAAAATTCGATGACATCACGGTGGACATCAAGGACTATGTTGCAACGGTTGAAATATGCCGACCGCCGAATAACTTCTTCGACCTGTCATTAATCGATCAAATCGCCACGGCATTCGAAACCCTGGACACAATGGACAGTTGCCGCGCCATTTTGTTGTGCGCGCAGGGCAAGAATTTTTGCGCCGGTAACGACTTCAGCAAGGCCAGTGCCGATGTCACGCGGGTTAGTGGTGATCGCAAGAACCCGCTCTATGAAATGGGCGTTCGCTTGTTCCGGACCAAGAAACCCAGTGTCGGCGCGATCCAGGGTGCTGCGATTGGCGGCGGACTCGGACTGGCACTTGCAACCGATTTCCGGGTGGCCAGTCCCGACTCACGTTTCTCAGCCAATTTTGTTCTGCTTGGGTTCCACCACGGCTTCGGCTTGACCATGTCACTGCCTCGACTCATTGGCCAGCAGCAAGCCAATCTGATGCTCTACACCGGGCGCCGCTACACCGGCGAACAAGCTCTGACGCTGGGCCTGTGTGAATATCTGGTCCCGTTAGAACAACTACGGCAACGCGCAACCGAATTGGCCCATGAAATGGCCGCCGCCGCACCACTGGCGCTGCAATCGGTACGTGCCACCATGCGCAAGGGCATGGGCGACACTTATGCAGCGGTTACCGACTGGGAATCATCTGAACAGGGTCGACTGCGCGAGACCGAGGACTTTATCGAAGGAACTAAATCGGTCGCCGAGCGACGGCCGGGCAACTTCAAGAATCGTTGAGACAAACAACAAATAACGAGACACCGGGGAGGCATCATGATTCGAGCAAATTGGTTTGCCAGCATCAGTACCAGCGCTGGTGTTTTGGCGACGGTGTTGACGGTATTTGGTGCGTCGCCCGCCCATGCCCAAGCCGAGAAGCCACAATATGGCGGCTCGTTGAGTATCGGCACCAATTCACCGACGCTGGCACCGCTCTCCTGGGATCCGGCCGACTGGAATTACAAGACCGCGCAAGACGCCGGCATGTATTTCGATCGACTGTTTGTTGCCGACTTCTCGAAATCGAAAGCACAAGGGGGGCCGTACTTGTTCAAGTCGGACTCGTATCTGCCTTCCGACGCCTACAAAGGTGATCTGGCGGAAACCTGGAAGTGGCTCGAGAATCCGTTGCGACTGGAAATTCAATTGCGCAAGGGCGTCATGTTTCCGGAAAAGCCCGGCGTCATGGCGGCGCGTGAGTTGACTTCACAAGATGTCGTCTACAGCTACAACCGATTACTCGCCAGCCCGAAACGTTACCCGGATTTTGTCGATCATGTCGAGAAGGTCGAAGGACCCGACAAGTACACCGTGGTCATGCATTTCAAGACCTTCCATGAGGACTGGGGATTTCGGCTCGGCTGGGGCGTTTACTCGTCGGTCTATCCAAAGGAAGTTGTCGACGCGGGCATTGCTGACTGGAAGAAGGCCAATGGTAGCGGTCCGTTTGTGTTGACCGAATACGTTAACGGCAACTCGCAGAACTACTCGAAGAACCCGCTGTACTGGGGAAAAGAAAAGGTCGCCGGTCAGGAATACAAAATACCGTTTGTCGACAAGGTCAGCATTCGAATCATGAAGGACGAAGCATCGCGCTATGCGGCGCTGCGAACCGCCAAGCTCGATGTGCT
>JANORY010000472.1:0-19422 GCA_031415535.1 Burkholderiales bacterium
AGCCGCCCAACAGACCGCGTTTGGCATCGACACTGCCAACCACCGCCTGGCTGCCGAACTGATCGGCGGCGGCGGAGATAAGCTCGGTCGATTCGGCGGTCACGGAATTGATGACGACTTTTTCGATGCCACAGCGAATCAATTGGCGAACCTGCGCCAGGCTTCGAATTCCGCCACCGTAGGCGACCGGCATAAAGGCTTCACCGGCAATTTCTGCGATCAGCTCGTAGTTCGGCTCGCGACCGGTTCGCGATGCCTCAATATCGAGTACAACCAACTCGTCGACTTCTTTTTCGCTGAAGATTCGAATCGCGTTGATCGGGTCACCGATATAAGTCGGATCAGCGAACCTGCGCGTTTTGACCAGTCCGCTGCCGCGCAGCAATAAACACGGAATGACGCGTGCCCGAAACATCAGCAGTCCTTTGCGAAGGCGGTGAGTAGCCGCTTGCCAAACGAATGGCTTTTCTCGGGATGGAATTGCACACCGATAATATTCTCGCGTGCTACCGCAGCGGCAAAGCTAATGCCGTAGTCAGCAACTAGCAAAATGTCCGATACCTGGTTCGGCCGCAGATAATAGCTGTGCACAAAATAAAACCGTGTTTCATCGGTCATCGTGACCGTCATTGGATGCGCCGCCGCTGCCGCCGCCTTCACCAGATTCCAGCCCATGTGCGGGACTCTAAACTCAGTGGAATCGGGCAGGCGCAGCACATTCATGTCGAGCCATCCTAAGCCAGGCTCCGAGCCTTCGGCGCTGCCTTTACCAAACATCTGCGCCCCGACACAAATCCCCAGCACGGGAATACGTTCGCCCAGAACGCGCTCCTCCAGCACGGCAATCAGGCCGCTTGCGCGCAGATTGCGCATGCAGGCATCGAAGGCACCGTTGCCGGGTAGAACGATACGATCGGCTTGCGCGATCAGCGACGGGTCGGCGGTGATTTGATTCTCAAACCCGAGCCGACTGAACATATTGGCGACCGCCGCAAGATTACCGATGTCGTAATCGATGATCGCAATCATCGCGCGATGCCAAGACTGAAGCGGTACGACAGCAGCAGGTAAATAACATACATAAATGAATAGCCCAGACTATAAAGCTGTAGCGCAGGTGCCGGATTCGAAGGCAAATAGAGGGTCGACAAAGTCATCGCCAATAGACCGATCTGCCAGATCAGATCGAGATGCTGCTTGCCGGCAATATAGAAGGTGTAGCTGAGCGGACTGGCAACCAGGCGCAGGGCGTACAAGGGCAGGAACCACAGGGCGATCAGCCCGGCGGTACGCCAACGTTCACCGAAGCCGATCGCATAGATTTCTTCACTGACCAGCGCGATCGCGGCACAGGCAATTACTGAGCCGAGCATCAGGACCCGGAAGGTACGTACAAAATCGGCGCGACAATCGCCGCGCTCGCGATAGCTGTGCGAGGCCTGCCGTTTGAATACATCAAGCACGGCGGTTCCCAGCACGCCGAAACTGACGCCCAGGGTTCGCATGGTTAAGGCTAGATAGCCCGCAAATTCGGCACCGAAGCGGCTCGCGACAATCAGCAGGGGCAATTGTGCACAAGCCATATTCAAGGCATCTGCCGGCAACGACCACAACGGAAAACGCCGGTGTTTTGACCAGAATTCGACCAGCAGTGGCTTGTAAGGCTGCGTCGGCAATTTCAGGGGTAAGGTGTACAGGCCGACCCCTACGGTCAGGCACAAGCCCAGGAGGTGGGCAGCAGCCAGAGACTCAGCGGACGCAAACCAGGCGCCGGCCCCTAGTTGCAATGCGGTTATTGCGCCAGCTTGAATGATTCGTAGCCATGAAAGTGTCGCGTAGGATCCGTCGGCTGCGGCCCAGGACAGGTAGATTTGCACCAGTGCAATTAACAGAGCGGTTGGCGCGAATGCGGCGGCCAGTGCGCCGGAGGTCGATTCCAGAAGCTTCGATGCAAACAGGCAAAATAGCGCAGTTATCAAAGCAAGTGCCGCGAACGCCAGCAGTAAGGTGAGCAGGGCGGCGAACACGGCTTTTTGTCTTGGTTCACCATCGGCCTCAAGCGCCAAAGCCAGCTCGAAACGGCCGGTGCTAACAATCGCGACGATCGACACTGCCCCTAACCAGGCCGAGTAAATGCCAAAGTCCTCGGGCGCGTAGAGTCGTGCAATGACCAGTGAGCCCAAAACGGGTAGTGCCTGGGCCATTGCCGTGCCGCTTAGAACTGCGACTACGCTGCGCCAGTAGTTCGGGGTCGTCATACCACGAGGATCCCTAAATGTGCCGGAAGTCACTCATGTTACAAGTGTGGGCGGCTATAGTGACGCACGGTGACCGAGCAGAGGCTGACTTCGAGGTACGAACGGTGTCGTGCTGACAGGAAATTTCTGACAGGAAATAAATGGCAACCTTAATGGGCAGTTTTATCGAGAAACCGGGTGCTACGGCGCTGGTTTTGGCACCGCACACCGATGACGGCGAATTTGGCTGCGGCGGTACGATTGCGAAAATGGTCGAAAGTGGCATGCGGGTGGTTTATGTGGCCTTTTCCGCAGCCGAAAAGTCGGTCAGTCCGGAGTTTCCGCGTGACGTATTGCGTAACGAGGTGCGTGCTGCCACCGAAGCCCTGGGGATCGCAACGGATGATTGCCTGGTTCTGCACTTCGAGGTGCGCCGATTTCCTGAGCAGCGTCAGGAAATTCTTGACGCGATGATCGATCTGCAGACGACCTATAAGCCGGATCTGGTCATGTTGCCGAGTCCGAATGACACCCATCAGGATCATTCGGTGATTGCCTATGAGGGCTTTCGCGCATTCAAGCGGACCACGATGCTCGGTTACGAAGTACCCTGGAACAATCTTGAATTCAAGACCAGTTGCTTCGTCAAGTTAAGCGAACAGCACTTGGGGAAAAAACTCGCCGCGCTGGCGAAGTACGAATCGCAGCGTGACCGGACGTATAGCAACAATGAATACATTCGCGCGCTGGCGATTACCCGAGGTATGCAAATCCAGACGCCGCTGGCCGAGGTCTTCGAAGTGGTTCGCCTGGTGGTCAACTGATATTACCCGGTGACTCGCTTGGACTCGACTGTAACGCCTCTCATCGGTTCGCTCGGCCGAACGCGGACCGCATTTTGGCGGGTCTATCAGGATTTTCTGATGCCGCATCGCCTGGCGGACTACCGGGCACTGTTGGCTGGCGCGGTTGATAACGGCTATCGTGTCATCTCGGTCGAAGACTGGGCGGCCAGGACTCGACTTAGCACTTCGCCTGGATCTGAGAAATTGCTGGTGCTGCGCCATGATGTGGACACCGACCCGACCCAGATGCTGCTGACTGCGGAGATTGAACAGGAGTTCAAGGCTGGGGCCAGTTACTTTTTTCGCTTACCGACCATGAATGCACGGGTCGTACACGCGGTCGCCGAGCGCGGTTTTCATGTCAGTTACCATTTCGAAGAATTGGCGACGTTCGCGAAACAGCATCGCGTCTCGAGCCGCGCGCAGATCGAGGCGCGCATGCCCGAAATCCAGGCCTTGTTCGCGTCCAACATCACCAGCCTGCGCGATCGCTTCGGGCTGCCGATGCGTCTAGTCTGTTCGCATGGCGACTGGATCAATCGGCGGCTCGGAATCATGAATCACGCCGTGCTCGAGAGCCGGGCTTTTCGCGCGCAGATTGGTGTGGATTTCGAGACCTACGACGCCGAACTGGTCGCGCCTATGCATTCCTACATCTCGGACTATCCGGCACCGTTCTGGTGGAAACCAAGCGCGCCTGCCAGCGCCCTGCAACGCGGCGACAGCCCGCTGGGAGTATTGACGCATCCGCGACAATGGCGCGCATCGATGCGCAATGCGACCGATATTGTGCAGCGAATGATCGAGGGGGTTCACTACCGATGGCGGTGAGCGCTCGTGTTTGTCATATTTCATCGGTGCACAGTGGCGTCGAGATTCGCATCGTGCGCAAGCAGTTGGCGACCCTGGCGCGGGCCGGCTTTGATGCGACCCTGGTCATTCCGGCGTCCGCCGCCGAGGTAGTGGAAATGCGCGCTATGGGGATCACTACCGATACGCTGACACCGGCGCCTGGCAGTGGTGAAGTATCGCGCATGGTTCGGCTGGGCTATCAGGCGATGGTCAAGGCACGCCGATTTAAGGCCGATCTTTATCATTTCCATGACCCGGAACTGATTCCCTACGCGCTCTGGCTCAAGGCCCTGGGTCACCGGGTCATCATGGACGTGCATGAAGATCTCGCCGCGGTCGTCATGCACAAGCAGTGGATTCATTCAGCCCTCAGAAGGCCGGTTGCGACGTTTTCGCGCAGCGCCGAAATCTTCGGTGCCCGCCGCTTCGACGCGGTTGTTGCGGCGGTTCCCTTTCTGGGCGAAATGTTCAGACCTTATGCAAAACGCTGCGTGGTGGTCGGGAACTTTCCGTTTCTTGACGAGCTGGCGCAAGGCACCGATCCGGCACCATGGCAGACACGTCAGAAAATCGCCTATGTCGGCAGTGTCTCGCGCATTCGGGGCATCTTCGAGTTGGTTCAGGCCCTGCCAGCGCTGAATCTGAAGCTGCAACTGGCCGGCAAGTTCATGCATCCGCCCGAGTTTGACGAGATTCTGCAGCAGCCCGGCTGGCCGATGGTCGAGAACCGCGGCTGGGTCGGACGAGCCGAGATTCGCGATATCCTCGCCACCAGCTTCGCCGGACTTTGCACGCTTTATCCAACTTCGGCGCATTTGATTGCCGAGCCGATCAAGCTGTTCGAGTACATGGCCGCTGGCATTCCGGTAGTGAGCTCGAATATTCCGTATTACGAACAGATTGTGAGGGCGGCTGACTGCGGAATTTGTGTCGATCCTAAGAGTCCGGCCGCGATCGTTGATGCGGTCCGGTATTTGCGGGATCATCCGCTCGAGGCGCAACGCATGGGCCGCAACGGCCGAGCTGCGGTGCTGAGCCGGTACAACTGGAATCAGGAAGGGGAGAAGCTGCTTGCCTTGTATCGCGACGTTCTGGCCAATGAGAAAAGGGCTTGAGGATATAGAATGAACACCATGATTGATTTGCATTGTCACTATTTGCCGGGCGTCGATGATGGCGCGCCCGATATGCCGACCGCGCTAAATCTGGCGCGCGCAGCCGTCGCCAACGGTATCAAGACGGCCGTGTTGACACCCCATTTGTATCCAGGCCGCTGGAACAATCTGCGCACGGTGCTTGAACCTGTGTTTGCGCAGTTCAAGGATGCATTGGAGAGCCAGGACATTGCGCTCGAAGTCAAACTGGGCGCGGAAGTTCATTTGCTGCCTGACTCACTGGCGCTGCTCGATACCGACGAAATTCCGTTTCTGGGCAAACACAAGGGCAGCAAGGTCATGCTGCTCGAATTTCCAGACGGACAGATTCCGGTCGGCGCGATGATGGCAGTCAAGTACTTTTTAAAGCGCGGCGTAACGCCCATGATCGCCCACCCCGAGCGCAACAAGGATGTAATGCGCAATCTTCAGAAGATCGTACCGTTTGTACAGGAAGGTTGCCTGCTGCAATTAACCGCTGCCTCGGTCTGTGGCCGCTTCGGCAATTCGGCCCTGGAAGCCGCGCTGCGCATTCTCGATGCCGGGCTCGCCCATGTGGTTGCGACCGATTCCCACAACCTCGCCCATCGCCCACCTATCCTCGCCGAGGCGAAGGCCGCGCTGGCGGCGCGTTATGGTGTTGAATCAGCGATTCGGCTGACCGACTTTAACCCCGGCGAAATCGCCGCTGAACATGCACGCGCCTGAACGGGCATACCGGCCAGAGGCCTATGTTCCGGAGCTGCTCGATACCTGGTTGGGCATTGCGCAACGACAGGCGGCCAAGGACGAGGTCATCTGGTCGATCCTCGCGAAGCATCTGGTCGCCGGTAAAATTCTTGAGTTAGGCGCCGGCGTTGGCCAAATTACCGAATTGTTGATCAATGCCGGGCGCGAGGTGGTGTGCTCGGATTACGCCGGCTTTTTCGTCGAGCATATGAAACGGCAAGGATTGAACGCCCATCAGATTGACGCCACCGAAATACGGCGTGCTGGTTTGGGATTGTTCCCGAACATCATCTGCCAGAGCATCACGCCGTTTGTAACGACCGACTATTCAGTGGTCGAGCGCGCGTACCGATCGGTCTATGAAACGCTTGAAGCAAACGGCCGGCTGCTGCTGATCCACGCGATGAACAAGCACTACGCGCAGATTCCGGGTTCGATGGCGGATCACAAAGCGCTGTGCGAAAAAGCCGGCTTCAAGGACGTGCGGGTGTTTCGCAATCAATTGTTGCCGTCGCTGGCTTATCGAGCGCCGCTCGGTTTGATCGCAAGACCACTTGAGCAGATTTTTGCTGAATCGTTCGGCATGCGTTTTGTTCTGGTGGCTTCAAAGGGCGACGTTTAAGCGGCCCAGAGTCTCCTTCAGCGTATCGCTGTTCGGATCCAGACGTTGCGCATCTTGCCAGATCTTGCGGGCTTCGGCGGTTTTGCCAGCCTTCCACAGTACTTCACCCAGATGCGCTGCGACTTCGACTTCCGGTCGCACCGTCCAGGCCTTTTGAAGCCATTCGATCGCCTTTTCCAGATCACCCTTGCGATACAGCACCCAACCCATGCTGTCGATGATGTGCGGATCTTCGGGCGATAACTCGAGCGCCTTTTCGATCAATACCTGCGCTTCGTCGAGCCGTAAATTTCGATCGGCCAGCGAGTAGCCCAACGCGTTGTAGGCATGGGCGTAGTCCGGGCGCAGGGCGATGAGCTTGCGCAGACTGGTCTCCATTGCTTCGATGCGATCGATCTTTTCAGCGGCCATCGCCTGGTCGTACATCAACTCGGGGTTGTCCGGGTTGGCGAGGAGCGCCTGATCGAGCAACTCGAAGGCTTCGCGGTAGCGTTGAACCTCACGCAAGACCTGCGCTTCAGCACTGGTCAAAAGGTTGCGCTCGCGCGCCGTGCTGACGTTGGTGTTGCGTAACAACTGACGCGCCTCTTCGACTTTTTTCAAGCGAGCCATCAAGAGCGCGCGTCGCGACAGCGCCGAAATGAATTGATCACCGCTCCTGATCTGCTCAAGGAAGCCAATCGATTTTTCGAGCTGTTTGTCCTCCTCGGCGATCTGTGCCAGGAACAGCAAGGCCGGCACGTTGTCGCGCTGCACAGAACTCGGTAGCGCAATGTAGCGTTGCAGGTAAGCGTCGGCCACGGTCGGCTGTTTCAGTTGGTAAGCAAGCTGCGCCATCGAGTAAAGGATCGCCGGGCTGTCCGGTTCCTGCTTTAGTGCCAGTTCCATCTGCTCGCGCGCTGGTGCTGTTTTGCCATCTGCTGCCAGCAATCGAGCATACGCAAAACGAGCTTCGACCGCTTTCGGCTGTTTCTCTAAAAATCCGGCCAGCAATTGGGCCGCGCCGGCCGCACCGAGTGTCGACTGTTGAACGTACTGCGCAGCGGTTACGGCGGTTTGTGCGTCGTCGGCACGCAAATTCATCGCCACGGTCGCCTCGGCCGCTGCCCGATCGAACTGTTTGGCCTCGGCGGCAATCCCGGCCACCGCCAGTCGGGCTTCTGGAAGCCGCTCATCAAGCTGCGACAGGCGTTCGATAAACGCCAGTGCACCGGGCTTATCGGTTGAACGCGCCAACAGCGCCTGCAGTTGCTGGTAGGTTACGGGCAGGACCTTCTCGGCACGCGCCTTGGTGAGTCGGGCAGCGACCAGCGGTTCGGCATCCTCGAAGCGATTACTGGAAATCCACAAAGCCTCGACGGTTTGCGCCGCATTGGTCGATTCGGGTGCCAGTTCATACCAAAGCTGGGCCGCCTGTAAGGCACGATCAAGCGAGCGCTCATTAAGCGCCAATTCGGTGGCGCGTCGCGCAAGACGGGGATCGCGGGTAGATTTTGCCAATGCTGTGTAGGTCGCGACCGCGTTGCCGGCCTGACCGCGTTGCACGGCAATCTCGGCGGCCAGCAACTGAAACATGATGTCACGGGACAGGTAGATGGCGGGCGCTTTTTCCTCTATGTCGACCTGGCGACGCTCTCTGGGCGATGGGTTGGTTGACGGGTTGGTGCCTTGTGCCTGCAACAGGCCAGCGAATCCAAGGCAAACGACCAACGCCAGCAAGCGGGCAGGTTGCCGCCGATGCCGGATCGGCGGTCTCGCCGTTTGCTGAAACATAGTGCTCGCCGAATCGGCGGATTTATCGGCGGTCGGGTCTTGGGGGGCGTTGGGCGCTATCATTGCGTTATGTTAGGTCGATTTGTGCCGCCGGGCAACAGAACCCTTCGAATAACCGCTATTCGGCCACTGCCTGCGTCCTGGTCGGTGGCCGGCTCGGCTCTGCTCTGCTGATCCTCGCCTGATGCCCGAGCTGCCTGAAGTCGAAGTGGTTCGCCAGGGTCTGCAAACGCAATTAGTCGGCCGCCTGCTCCGTTCGGTGATTGTGCGTGAGCGCCGATTGCGCTGGCCAATCGAACCCGATCTGGAGCAACATTTGGCCGGCCAGCGAATCCGCTCGGTCGATCGGCGCGGAAAATATTTGTTGTTGAACTTTGACTCCGGCACGTTGATCTCTCATCTGGGCATGTCAGGCAGTTGGCGATCGGTCGCGGAGTCCGAACCACTACGATTGCACGATCATATCGATCTGGTCTTTGATCAGCGCATCTTTCGTTATCACGATCCACGCCGCTTTGGGTCCTTACATTGGCATGCTCGTCACGCCGGTCCGCTTGCCGCACATGTACTGCTGGCAAAGCTTGGTGTTGAGCCCTTATCGGACGAGTTTGATGGCGCGCTGCTGCATCAAGCATCGCGCGGACGTGCGTTGTGTATCAAACAGTTCCTGTTGGCCGGGCAGGCGGTCGTCGGCGTCGGCAATATTTATGCCTCCGAGTCCTTGTTTCGGGCCGGCATTCGACCGACCACCGCCGCCGGTAGTATCTCGCGTAAACGTTATGAGCGTCTGGCGACCGAGATTCGCGCGACGCTCGTGGCGGCGATTGAGACTGGCGGCTCGACCTTGCGTGACTTTGTCGGCAGTGATGGTCAGCAGGGCTACTTTCAGTCGCAGGCGCTAGTCTACGCGCGGACCGGCCAGCCCTGTGCGCAGTGCGCAACACCGATCCGGATGATCCGACAACAACAGCGCGCCACGTTCTATTGTCCCATCTGCCAAACTTGATCGACCGCTGACAAGCGTTTGTTAACCTTCGATCGGCTAGCGCTGCTGCCGTGTGTAAAGCACAGCGCCAGAGCCTGGTCGATCAATCTTGCTGTGATAGAGTTTGTAGGTATCTTAGAAGAGTATTTGCATGCAGACGGCGTCAAACAAGGTTTCCGCAGATTCGCTGGATGCTCGAGTTCTTGAGTATGCTGGCTGGCGCAAGCATCTGGGTGAGTCACTCGGGCGCTTCACCAATTGGCTGGACGAAAATGAATTGTCGGACCCCAGCCTGAGCGCTCGTGCGGCGGAAATTCAGGCGCGTCTGCGCAATAGCCGGATGTCGGTCGCCTTTGTCGCCGAGTTCTCGCGTGGCAAGTCCGAACTGATCAATGCGCTGTTCTTTGCCGGTTATGGCAAACGTATTCTGCCGTCGTCGGCAGGGCGCACCACCATGTGCCCCACCGAGTTGATGTACGATCCGACGCAGACCAATTGCATTCGCTTGCTGCCGATCGAGAGCCGACTGCGTGAGGTCTCGATGAGCGAGTTGCGCAGCACCTTGTCGGAGTGGCATGAAATTGCGATTCACGTCGACGACGTTGACAGTGTATCGGCTGCTTTCGAAGCGGTTCGCGAAACCAAGAAGGTCAGTATCCAGGAAGCAACGCTGCTGGGTTTTTACGACCCGCAAGACCAGAACTCTGCGGTCATGCCTGATCGCCAGGATCAAATTGAAGTGCCGCGCTGGCGACATGCGATCGTCAACATTCCTGACCCGCTGCTCGAACGAGGCTTGGTCATCATTGACACGCCGGGTCTAAATGCGATTGGTAATGAACCCGAGCTGACGCTGAACATTATTCCGAATGCTGACGCTGTGTTGTTTGTGCTGGCGGCCGATGCCGGTGTGACCCGTACCGATATTGACATCTGGCGCGACAACATTTCGAAGTCTCACCAAAGTGGCCGCCTAGTGGTATTGAACAAGATCGATGGCCTGTGGGACGAGCTTCGCAGTGAGGCCGAGATCGATCATGAAATCGATTCTCAGGTCGCATCGGTGGCCGAAACGCTGAGCATTCCCAGCAGCCGAATTTATCCGGTGTCGGCGCAAAAGGGTCTGGTCGCAAAGGTTCAAAACGATCCTGCCTTACTGATGCGCAGTCGGATCAAGCAGCTCGAGTTCGCGCTCTCGCAGGACCTGGTGTATCGCCAGCAGCAAGTGACCCGCGAGCATGTCGAGCGCAGTTTTAACGACATTCATGGCGTTGCGCACTCGGTCTTGCAATCGCGGCGTCGCAGTGTTGTTGAGCAATTGTTCGAGCTGAACAGTTTGCGCGGCAAGAACTCTTCGGTAGTGTCGATGATGGCGGCGCGAATTCGCCAGGAACGCAGCGACTTTGACAAGAGTCTGAAGCATTTCCAGGCGATGCGTACGGTCATGACTCGCCATGCCGAACAGATGTATTCAATGGTCAGTCTCGATCAACTGAAACGCCACGTGCGCAAGGCCCGCGAAGAAATGGGTTCGAGTAATTTTTCGCTTGGCCTGCGCGATGGCATGGATAGCCTGATTAGCAACGTACAGGGCGACTTCAATCGGGTATCGTCCGAGATCGACCAGGTGTCCAGCCTGATGAGCGCGATGTACAAAACCTTCAGTGCTGAACACGGACTTTCCTTGGGTGTCCCGCTGGTGTTCTCGACCCGACGCTATAGCGATGAGGTCGAGCGCCTGGCCGAGAAATCGCGCGTGCATTTCGGCGCCTTGACCTTGATCACGACCGAAAAATTTGTCGTCATGCGGCGTTTTTTCGAGTCGATCGCTTCACGCATTCGACACATATACGATTCAGCCTCACGCGACATTGAAACCTGGCTGCGTGCGGTCGCCTCACCGATCGAAGGGCAGGTCCGCGAGTACCAGGCGCAATTGCGCCGCCGTCTTGAGTCGGTTCGCAGAGTCCTGGATGCCAGCGACAGCCTTGAGGGCAGAATTACCGAGCTCGATGAACAACGGACCGAAGTCGAGCAGCAATTGGCGCTGTTCGAGGATCTGAGTAATCAGGTCAGCGCCTTACTTTCGGAACCGATGCATATGTTGTTGCACGGCGCAGCGCCAACGCTAGCGCCAACGCTAGCGCCGGCTCTAGCGCCGGCTCCAGCGGCAGCGCCGACGCGCGCGCCGAGTAGGGACTTCGCTGCGGAATTGGGCGTCGTTCTCGAGCCTTGACCGACCAGACTGACCAGCCTGACGATACGGTAGTTGCTGAGCGCTTTTCCCAACGGGTGATCGCATGGCAGAGGAAATCCGGTCGGCACGACCTGCCGTGGCAGGCGAGCCGGGATGCCTATCGTATCTGGGTGTCAGAAATTATGTTGCAACAGACCCAGGTCGCGACGGTCATTCCCTACTATCAGCGATTCATCGACGAGTTTCCTGCCGTCGAGCGCTTAGCTGCGGCACCGCTCGATCGAATCATGCAGCTTTGGAGTGGACTCGGTTACTACTCGCGCGCCCGCAACCTGCATCGTTGTGCACAAGCGCTCATGCAGCGATTTGACGGCAAGTTCCCACCGGACACGATGGCGCTCGAGTCCTTGCCCGGTATTGGCCGATCCACCGCTGCGGCAATTGCGTCGTTGGCGTACGGCTTGCCGGCGGCGATCCTTGATGGCAATGTCAAACGAGTCATGGCCAGGCATTTCGGCATCGCTGGTTATCCGGGCGAGGCGGCGGTGCAAAAGCGGCTGTGGCAGGTCGCCGAACGCGCCGTACCGACGCAGGCAATCGAGACCTACACTCAGGGCTTGATGGATCTGGGCGCTACCGTTTGCCTGCGCAGCAAGCCGCATTGTTCGAAGTGCCCAGTTAATCAGAGTTGCGTGGCGCTGCGTACGGGTCAGGTGTCATTGATACCGTCAGCAAAACCACGCGCCACGCTGCCGGAACGTTTTGTGTTGTTGCTGACGATTGCTCGTGGCGACGAGATTCTGGTGCTGAAAAGGCCACCGTCCGGCATTTGGGGTGGACTCTGGAGCCTGCCGGAGTTGCCGCTGTCAGCAGCAGAGTATGAACTGCGCCAGTGCAGCGCAGCCACACACTCGCAGGCCTTGGCTTGGCTTGCAAAGCAGGGATTGACGAGCGATTTGATAACGCCGCTTGCCCCGTTCGAGCATCGCTTTACGCATTTTCGACTCAATATTTTGCCGCTGATGTTGACGGTGTCGAGTCAGCGTGGGCCGGTTTCAAGTCCCGTCAAGTGGCACGTTTCGCAAGCCACTACGCGCTGGCTGGGTTTGCCGGAGGTTGCCGATGCGGCACTACCGAAACCCGTGAAAACGCTGTTGCAGGCCTTGCCTCGGCGCATTAGTTGAGCGCACTAGTTGCGCGCACTCGCGGCGCGCACTAAATAACCTTGCGCTGCTGCAAGAACTGATGGACCAGCGTTAACCGGGCGACCGGGTCGTCGAGCGCCATCAGTTTTTGTTTCGCACTGATTGGAATGTAGAGCAACTCGCACAGCCGGTTCGATACCCAGGCACAGGAGTCGAACTGATAAGGACTGGCGATCAGGCGCTCATCGGCGTTGGCTTCCTTGGATTCAAGGTCGATCAGAATCTTGCGCAACAGGCTGGCGCATGGGTCGAGATCCTTGGGCACCGGCAGTAGCGCATCATCGGCGATCAACACCACATGGGCCGAAATCAATCCGTCCTTTTGAACGCTGCGCTCGACGATGCGAAACCGACGATCACCCAGCACTCGGATTTGCAGCACGCCGGGTTGGGTCATATCCCAATCGGCAATTCGTGCCAGGCAGCCAATCGGCTCATGTTGAGCCGGCTGTCCTACTTCGCCGCCCTCGGTAATTCGGCAGACACCAAAGGCCGAGCTATCGCGCATGCAGCTTCTGACCATGTCCATGTAGCGTGTCTCGAAGACCCGCAACGGCAGCCGGCCTCCGGGAAACAGGACTGTGCCGAGCGGAAAGATCGGCAAATGAGGAACTGCATCAAGCTGATCAGACAAGGTATTTCAGCTTGAACGTCATGCCCTCAAGCTGCCTTCAAAATTCGTGCAGCCTGGGCGCGGTGCCGCACCAAAACGGTCTCACTTCGGCGAAACCGTTCAGCCAACTGTTCAATGCAATAAACCGAGCGATGCTGGCCGCCGGTACAACCAATCGCCACCGTCAGATAACTGCGATTCTCCTGGATATAAAAGGGCACCCAGTTCTCCAGGAATCGATTGATTTCGTCAATGAATCGGCCAACCGCAGGGATTTGCGATAGGAACTCGGCGACCGGTGCGTCCAGGCCGGAGAGCGCGCGCAACTCTTTGTTGTAAAACGGGTTGGGCAGACAACGGGCATCGAATACCAGGTCGGCGTTCAACGGCACACCTTGTTTGTAGGCAAACGATTCAAACAACAGGGTTAACGCGGCGCGCTCGCTGCCGACCACATCGCGGACCCATTGTCGCAGGACATTCGGGTGTAAATCACTGGTGTCCAGTGCCACACCAATTTCTTGCAGCGGTGCCATCAATTCACGTTCGCGATCGATCGATTCTTCCAGCGTTCGAATGCCATCGGCTTCACCGGGCAAACCGGACATCGGATGACGCCGGCGCGTCTCGGCGTAACGCTGCACCAGATTCTCGGTGCGGGCATTCAAAAAGAGCACCTTTATATCTCGATCCTCGATCGAGATCGAAGCAATGATTTCGCGCAGGTCGCCGACCGAATGACCACTGCGCGCATCGATCGAGACAGCGACTTTTTGCAGGCCGGACGCATCAAGTGACTGCAGTACATCACGCAGGAACTGCGCGGGCAAATTGTCGATGCAGTAGTAACCGTCGTCCTCGAGTACGTTTAGCGCAATCGATTTGCCCGATCCGGAAATACCAGTGATGAGTACAGCACGCATCGACCCATTGTAGGTGCAAGCTTCAAATAATTCAGGACTGTGAGCGGATCACCTGGTTCTGCCGCGCGATGAACTCGCTGGTGGTGTCAATACCTCTGAGCTGCAGAATCGTGCTTCGTACCGCTGCCTCGGTGAGTACCGCAAGATTACGGCCAGCCGCCACCGGAATAACCACCTTGGGAACTGACACGCCCAGAATGTCCAAGGTCAGCGCTTCCAATGGCAATCGCTGATACTCATTCTCCATGGTGCTGCGCCGAATCAGATGGACCACCAGCCGCAATTTCATTTTGCGTCGCACCGCCGTCTCGCCAAATATGGTTCGAATGTCGAGCAAACCGAGGCCGCGAACTTCGAGCAGATTTTGCAACAGACTGGGGCATCGGCCTTCGAGAAAATTCGGGCCGACCCGGATGATTTCGACGACATCGTCCGCCACCAGGCCGTGACCACGACTGATCAACTCCAGCGCCAACTCACTCTTGCCCAAACCGGATTCGCCGGAAATCAGTACCCCCATCCCGAGTACGTCCATCAACACGCCGTGCATCTCGGTGTGCTCGGCCGCAGTACGCGAGATCCAGCCACGCAGATGATCAATCACCCGGGCCGAGGGCAGTGGTGTTGCCAGCATGGGCAAGCCTTCGCGCCGGCATAATACGACCATATTCTCGGGTGCGCTCAAGCCTTCGGCAACAATGATTGCCGGCGGCTGTCCGGCCAGCAGATCGTGAATTACCGCAGCGCGGCGCGAGTCGGTCAAGCGAGTATGGTAGGCCACCTCTTCATGTCCCATGACCTGCACCCGGCCTGGGTGAATCAGGTTCAGATGTCCGATCAGATCGGCCGGCTCGGCAATATTTTCGGGCAATTGGCGGTCGGAGCCAGCAGCGATAATCCACGACAGCGACAGATCATCGCGGTTCGCGCTGAACAATTCGGAGACGGTGACAGGCATGGATTGGGCCGGCCGACTATCAAGCCGCCGGGCGAAACGGTTCCCAGACCGACAGGATTTTAAGCAACTGTCCGGCGTCGTCACAGGCCATCAAGGCATCGCGGATCGAACTGTCGGACAGCAATTCAGCCAGTTCCGAAAGCAACTCCAGATGTTGTTCGGTAGCATGTTCGGGAACCAGCAGAAACACCAGCAGACGCACCGGCTCACCATCCGGTGCATCAAAAGCAATCGGACTTTGCAGCTTGACCAGCGCCGCGTGGGTTTCCTTCAGGCCCTTGATTCGGCCATGCGGAATGGCAACACCCTCACCAAGACCAGTCGAGCCCAATCGTTCGCGCGCAAACAACGAATCAAAGACCTTGCCGCGCTCGATGCCGTGGTGGTTCTCGAACAAAATTCCGGCCTGCTCAAACAAACGCTTCTTGCTGGTGATCACAAGGTCGATCACGACATTGGACAGCGGCAATAAACGAGCAATCTGATTCATCGGTGGTTTTATCGTCTGTGCGCTTTTCGTCTGTGCGCACTGAGAGGGCGGTTATGACGCGCTGCAAAAATTGATGACAATACGATTATAGGCAGACAACTTTGAATAGGAACTAGGGCAAAGCTTCTAAACTTGCGGCAACGCAGCAAAATTCACATTGTTGGAATTACAGCGGCAATTTTGACCTGGCATGTTGATTTGATCTGCTGATTTTGAGCTTTTTTCAGGCCAGTGGCTAGCGCCTGAAGGCCGGGGTGTCGGTTGCGAACCACCCTTTTTTGATGAAATTGGAACGCCAGGACCCGCCAGACACGGCGTTGATCGGTTGTTTAGCTTGGTGAGACCCGCCAGACCCGCCAGATCCGCAGGGTGCGGACTGAAGCGGGCGTGCTGCGGCGGGGGTTACGCAGGTAAATCAGGCGTCGCTGGTGAGTTCGCCCAGTTCAGCGCGTTTCAGCGGGATATGGCCGTGCGCTTGTCGCTTGCTTTTGTACTTGAGCACCTGACGATCGAGCCGATCGACGAGCAGATCAATGGCGGCGTACAGATCGGCATCGACGGCCTGAGCGTTGATTTCCTTGCCCCGAACGTGAATCGTCACCTCGGCTTTCTGCGCTAACTTATCAACGGATAAAACCGCATTTACATCAATTACCTGGTCGAAGTGTCTTCGTATTCGGTCGAGCTTCTGAACGAGATACCCGCGCATGGATGGGGTTACTGCCAGGTGATGTCCGCTGATCGATAGATTCATCCTCTACTCCTGTGTATAAACGTTACCAGAGCCAGATTGAGCTAAAGCGCCTTGCGTTGGGCGACCGGAGAGATCTTTAAGACTTCGCGATACTTCGCGACGGTTCGACGTGCAACCATGATTCCCTGTTCGCCCAGTAGTTCGGCAATTCGGTTGTCAGATAGTGGGGTTTTGGTGTCCTCCGTTGCAATAAGTTGCTTGATTAACTCACGAATGGCGGTGCTGGAAGCCTCGCCGCCCGACTCAGTGGAAACGTGACTACCGAAAAAATACTTCAGTTCCAGAGTTCCGTACGGTGTCAGCATAAACTTTTGCGTGGTTACCCGAGAGACGGTTGATTCGTGCAGGCCAACGGCATCGGCGATCTCGCGCAACACCAGCGGCCGCATGGCGACCGCCCCGTGCGAGAAGAAAGAACGTTGCCGTTCAACGATAGCCTGCGCCACTCTGAGGATTGTGTCAAACCGCTGTTGAACATTTTTCAATAACCAGCGCGCTTCCTGCAGTTGTCCGCCCAAAGCCCCATTGGCACCACGGTTACGTTTGAGAATCTGCGCGTACATATCGTTGATGCGTAACTTGGGCATCACGTCGGCATTCAGTACCGCCTGCCAGCCTTGGCGCGTTTTTTTGACAATGACATCGGGTATGACGTAGTTCGACTCATCGGACGAGTACTGCGAGCCTGGTCTCGGATTGAGCGATTTGATCAATTGCTGGGCGGATCGTAAGGTGTCGTCATCACAGCGCAACGCGCGCTTCAGTTTGACAAAGTCACGGGCGGCCAGCAAAGGTAGAAAGTCACGCACCAGCAGCCGAGTCAGTTCGAGCAATTTCAGGGGGTACTCCTGTTGCATACGGGGCGCGGCCAGTTGCAGTTGCAGGCACTCGGCAACGCTGCGTGCGCCGACACCGACCGGATCAAAGCTTTGCAAGAGGTGGAGCGCGGTGTTCAGTTCGCTGTCTTCAATTTCGAGCTCGCTGGGAACGATGTTGCGTAAATCCTCCAATTCGAGCTGCAAATAGCCGTCCGGGTTGACCTCGTCAATCAAGACTGTGACCAGACCGCGATCGCGCGGCGAACAGTTCAAAGAGCGCAATTGGGCACTCAAATGATCGCGCAGCGTGACGCCTACCGAGGCGACCTGCAGGAAACTGCTTTCCTCGCTGTCCTCGTCACCACGCTTGCGCCCGGCGTGGTCCGAGAAGCCGTCCATACCAGAGGCCCCTGTGTCCCAATCGGAGGCGTCGTTGTCGCGCTCCGAGGCTGCGCCGGCAAACTCGTCGGTTGCTCGGGTCTCATCGCCGCTGGCCGTGTTCGAGCTGCTGGCGCTGTTGGCGCTGCTGGAATAAACATCGTCGGCGGCGTGTTCGTTCGATCTGGGTGTCTCGAGCGCGCCATTGGGCAGGATGCGCAGCGCGCTGTCCATTGGGTCGTCGACCCGCTCGAGCATCGGGTTGTCGCTCAGTGCCTGCTCAATTTCCTGATTTAGCTCAAGCGTAGAGAGTTGCAGCAGTCGAATGGACTGTTGCAACTGCGGGGTCAGCGCGAGATGCTGGGAAAGACGGAATTGCAGCGTTTGTTTCATCGGATCCTAGCAGCCTGTCGGGCAGTTTCGCCACGCAGATCCGATCCAAACTTACATCCGGAAATGCTCACCCAGGTAGACCCGCCGAACACTTTCGTCGGCGACAATCTCATCAGGACGGCCATAAGCAAGAACAGTACCAGCATTAATGATATAGGCCCGATCACAAATGCCAAGCGTTTCACGCACATTGTGGTCGGTTATTAACACCCCGATTGACCGATCCTTTAAAAACTTCACAATTCTCTGGATTTCAATGACGGCAATCGGGTCGACGCCCGCAAAGGGCTCGTCCAATAGAACAAACCGCGGCGACGAGGCCAGCGCCCGTGCAATTTCGACTCGTCGCCGTTCGCCGCCCGACAGCGACATGGCTGGATTCGAGCGGATGTGGCCGATTTGCAGCTCACCGAGCAATTCGTCAAGCCTTTTTTGGACGGCGGCACGCGCTAGCGGCGCGCCGCTAGCGCTAACCTGTAACTCAAGCACGGCCTGGACATTTTCTTCCACGGTCAGTTTGCGAAATACCGAGGCTTCTTGCGGCAAATACGACAGCCCAAGTCGGGCCCGACGGTGAATCGGCAGCCGACTGATCAACTTGCCATCGAGCTCAATGTTGCCGGCGTCCGACGGTACCAGACCGACAATCATGTAAAAGCAAGTGGTCTTACCGGCCCCGTTGGGTCCGAGAAGACCCACCACTTCGCCACTACGAACCTCGAGCGAAACGTCCTTGACCACCTGCCGGCCGTGGTAGGCCTTCATCAGATGCATGACGGCTAATGTACTGGTAACTGCGGCACCCCGCCGTGTTGTGGTCTCGAACGGACTCCCGCCAGCCTGCTCAGGCCGAACAGCCAGGGCCGCGTCAGACGTCGGCGCGTTCATTCGCCCTGGCCCGGACACAGTCCGCCTTGGCAGTTCATCGACACTTTGCCGCCTGCGCTGGGCCGGAATTACCGGCTAATGCCGTGGCCGATTTTAGGGAGCCAACCGGGCGGCCGATCGCTGCGGGCACTTTGGCGGGTTCGGGTTCCACTTTTGGCTGGATGATGACTTTGACCCGGCCCGGGATTTCGCGTTTTGCACCGGTTCGACTGTCAACTGTAAAAAATTCCGACAGACTCTCATAAACAATCAAAGTGCCGTAGACCTCGTCGGTCAATCGATCGCCCTCATAGCGCTTGAGTTGCGCCTTGTCGGTAAATTTTACGATTTCTGTCTTGCCATCGTATTCGAGTTGCAATCCGCAGCCTTCGACGTACTGATCGACCCCTTCGCGCTTTTGCCGAAAGGTGGCCGGATTGCCGATCGCGGTTCCTTGTTGAAAACCTTCCGGATCCTGCTTGACCACGACCCGGTCGCCGGTGATCACGATACTGCCCTTGGTCAGACGAACATTGCCGCTGAATATATTAATCTGCTTGATGTCGTCATATTGCATTCTGTCTGCTTCGACATTGACCGGTTTCTGTTTGTCGGCTTTTTCAGCCAGC
>JANORY010000473.1:0-2444 GCA_031415535.1 Burkholderiales bacterium
AGCGGCGTGTAGCCCAGATCATTGGTCAGGTTGGTACCGACACCAAACGCCACCCGGATGCGCGCCTGAAATCGTTCATATAGTTCGATGGCAATCGGGAAACTCAGGCCGTCCGAGAACACCAGTGTCTTGGTGCGCGGGTCGACCCGGTTCGATTCGTAGTGCAGAATCATCCGCTCGCCCCATTCGAAGGGGTCACCTGAATCATGTCGTGCGCCGTCGAATAACTTGCAAAAGTACATGTCGAAGTCGCGCAGGAACGCCTCCAGCCCGTACACATCCGACAAGGCAATGCCCAGGTCGCCTCGATACTCGCGCGCCCAGGTCTCGAACCCGAAGGTCTGGGAATCTCGCAGCCTCGGACCGAGAGCCTGACAGGCTTGCAGGTATTCATGTGCCATGGTCCCCAGCGGCAGCACATTGTGTTTCATGGCGTAGTAGACGTTCGAGGTACCGGCGAAATTGCTGTCCAGCTTGTCGCGGCACGCCAGGATGACTTCCTCATGCCAGATTCGCGAGAAGCGCCGCCGGCTGCCATAGTCAGCAATCCGAATACCTTCGATTTCGGGGCGGCTGCGGATCAATTCGATTTTTTCGTCAAGCCGGCGTCGGCCTTCCTGATAATCGGGTGACTTCTGAGTGTTTCGGAAGTAGATTTCATTGACGATCGAGAGCACCGGAATTTCGAACATGATCGTATGCAGCCACGGCCCGCGCACCAGGATGTCAATCTCGCCGGCCTTTTCCTTCGAGGCCGACACCGAGATATATTTCGGATTCATCTGGAATATCGCCAGAAAATCGACAAAATCACTCTTGATGAAGCGCTGGCTGCGCATGTACTCGAGTTCGCGTTCGCGAAACCGTAACGAACACAAATGCAGGATCTCTTCGTTGATCTCGTCAACATAGGGTGCCAGGTCAATGCCGTCGTTGCGGCATTTGAAGCGATACTCGACCTGGGCAGCGGGAAAATGGTGCAGAACTACCTGCATCATCGTGAATTTATAGAGGTCGGTATCGAGCAGAGAATTGATGATCATCGACAGATGTTATCCCGCAACAAATCTCCGGATCAAATCAGCACTGGTTTGCCAGTGCCGTTCGAGCCGCTTCGAGCTGCGCAGATCACGACCTAACACTGCCGACAGGGTGTGCTGATTCGACAGATAAAAGTAGCCCTGCGCGGCAATCGCAATGTAGAGTTCCTCGGCATCGACGTCAGCCCTGAATACCCGCGCCCGCACCCCGCGCGCCACCAGTCGTTCGAGTAAACCGAGAATTGGCGAGACCAACTCGGCCAGCCGACCGGATCGGCGCAAGTGCTTGGCCTGTTGCAGATTTTCGGTATTGACCAGACCAATGAACTCAGGGTGATCGAGGTAATAACGCCAGACGAATCGGCAAAATCGATCAAGCGCCTCGGCCGGCGCAACATCATCCAGTGCCAGCGAGCCTTCGGCCTCGCGCAGCGCAAAATACGCCGCCTCCAGCACTTCCCGAAACAGCCCTACTTTGCTGCCAAAGTAGTAATAAACCATGCGCTCAGAGCAATCCGCCTTGCGCGCAATCCGATCACCACGCGCGCCGGCAAAGCCTTGTTTCGAGAACTCGGCGGTTGCCGCACGCAAAATTCTCGCTTTGGTCGCGCTGGCGTCACGCCGTTTACGGGCACTCGGCAGGCGCTCGGTGCTCAATTGCTCAGTGCTCAATCGTTCAATCGCTCAATGCACGATGTTCAATGTTCAATCAATTAATGCTCAATGATCGGTGCCAACCCGGCAGGCGGCGTATTGCGGCTGCGCTCGCAGCGCACCAATCCGTCGATCATCACCATACCGACGCCGGGTAGGTCACCCAATTCGATGCTGTCCAGAATATGTTTGCCGGCGGAGTGTTGCGCCCGATCCATAAATACCAAGTCGGCCGGCCGGCCGACCTCGATCAGGCCCTGCGGCAAGGCGCGAATCCGGCTGATGTTGCCGGTCGCAAAACCAAACACAATTTCGGCCGGAATATTGGCCATCGACGAAATCAGCGCAATCAGCCTGAGCATTCCCAAAGGCTGAACGCCGGAACCGGCTGGCGCGTCGGTGCCGAGAATGACCCGATGCGGACACTTTAATTCGATCGCATGTCTGGCGGTCAAAATACCGATGCGCTCGTTACCGTTATGAACAATTTCGATGGCGCGGCTGCTGCGCTCGCACAGCTCACAGACCTGCACATACGGCAAGGCCGTATGGCCACCATTGATGTGGCCGATGATATCGGCATCCGCCTCCAGTACGACATCCTTGTCGATCAAACCCGAACCGGGAATCGATGGCCCACCGGTGTGAATGGTGCTTTGCATGCCATATTTGCGCGCCCAGGCAACCATCTGCCGGGCGTCCTTGCCGGCCTTGACCGACCCCAGGCCGATTTCACCGAGCAGTCGTACA
>JANORY010000474.1:0-1475 GCA_031415535.1 Burkholderiales bacterium
CCAGCATTTCTGCGATGCAGCTCGATTCGGTCAAAAATGCCTCGTTTTGCGGCGGTTTTGATGGAAAAATCAACCTCACTCCCCTCAACGGGCAGGCTCCGTTCACTTTTTTGTGGGATGGGCCGGTGCCGGGCAGCCTGCCAAATCAGCCCGCCGGGCAGGCTGAAATTTCGGGCCTCGGCCAGGGTTCGTATCAAATTACGGTCGTCGATTCGTCGCCCGAAGGCTGCTCGATGGTGCTACCCGCGCAGGTCATCAACGCCCCCGGTTTGGCGGTCGAAATCGATTCGATTTTTGAAATTTCATGCCCCGCCGGAGCCGATGGCCGCATCGAATTGAGCCTTTCCGACAGTCAGAATCCGACGTTTTTGTGGAGCAACGGCAGCTTTTCGCAGAACCTCGAAGGGGTTGGCGCGGGCCTTTTTTCGGTGACGATAACCGACGGCGGCTGTGAGCAAAAACTGCTGAATTTGCCCGTTCAGCAGCCAAATTCGTTCGTTTTTCTGCCAAATCTGATTGAAAACGCCACCTGCCATGCGGCAGCCAATGGCAAAATTGACCTCCTCGTGAGCGGCGGAACGCCTTTCCCGGCAGGCAATTATCAGTTTTTTTGGACGAACGGGCAGACCGTCGAAGACCCCGGCCCGCTCGGCCCCGGGGCATTTCGCACGACCGTGACCGACAGGCGCGGCTGCACGGCGATTTCGCCCTGGTTCACGATTTCGCAGCCGCCCGTCGTGCTGGTTTTGGCCGACAGCATTCATCCGATTAGCTGCGCAAATAGTACCGACGGCGCGATTTTTTTGCAGACGACGGGCGGAAATGGCCCCGATTTTCAGTTTTCGTGGAACGGCGGCCCGGCGGCTGCGCCCTTTTTGACGGGCCTCGCCGACGGTTTTTTTGCCGTGACCGCGACCGATTCGAAGGGCTGCACCGGCTCGGCAGCGTTCAATTTGACCGCGCCGCCGCCGCTGACTTACCTCAATATTCAGACAAAACCGCCGACCTGCGCGGGCCTCGACGACGGCATTTTGTGGTGGGCGGGCTACGGCGGCACGCCGCCTTATCTATATGCGTGGTCGAACGGCGCGGATTCGGCGCGGGTCGAAAACCTGCCGCCAGGGCCACATTCGCTGACGATGACGGACTCCCGCGGCTGCATTTTTTCGACCTCGACGACGATGTTCGATGCGCCGCAAGTCATTGATTTTCAATTGGATACGCTCAAAAATGTGCCCTGTTTCGGCGAAACGAACGGGCAAATTTCAACGACGGTTTCAGGCGGCACGGCTCCGTTTTCAGTCGTCTGGAACGGCTCCATTTCAGGTCAGAACCTGCTGAATTTGGCGGCTGGTTTTTATTCAGCAGTCATTTTGGACAGCCTGGGTTGCCGCCTCGAAATGCCGCCGGTTGAGGTCGGCGGGCCGACCGGGCCGCTCGCAGCAACCATCGTTTCAAAAGAAAACGCAACCTGT
>JANORY010000475.1:0-2087 GCA_031415535.1 Burkholderiales bacterium
CAATCACAGCTTCATCGGCCTGTCGCCAGGGCAGGACTTTGAATCGCGTCTATTCGCTAAAGCCAATGCGGTTGAACTGTTAGCCCAAGAGATTGACGCCGTCGCTTACCGTTGTTCGCCCATCAATATCGGTTCAGTGACCGATGCCTATCAGCCGATTGAAAAACAGTGGCAATTGACTCGCGGTCTGGTCGGCGTTTTGGTAAAGCGCAAGCACCCATTTACGATCATCACCAAATCAGCGCTGGTCGAGCGCGATATCGATTTGTTAGCCGAAGCTGCGCAAAACGGTCTGACCGCCGTCTATGTGAGTGTTACCACCCTTGAATCCCGCCTGGCCGGACTGTGGGAGCCCCGGGCGACTGCGCCTTGGCGTCGTGTTGAATCGATCCGACGCTTATCCGAAGCCGGTGTCCCGGTCGGCGTCATGGTCGCGCCGATCGTTCCTTTTCTAAACGAACCGGAGATCGAGCACATCCTTGAAGCTGCGAAGCAGGCTGGCGCGCGCAGCGCGCATTACACGGTACTACGGCTTCCCCTGGAGTTGCGTCAGATTTTTGTCGATTGGCTCAGACATCACTACCCAGATCGCGCCGATCGAGTTCTGGCCAGAATTGCCGACCTTCGTGGTGGCAAGAAGCTCAATGATTCGGAATTCTTTACGCGTATGAAAGGGGTTGGGGCTTGGGCTGATTTGATTCGAATGCGCTTCGAAATGGCGACACGCAAACGGGCCTTAAGTCGTGATAGATTAAATACACGCATCGACTTATTCGAGAGCCGTACTGCGACCGCGCGTCAGATGTCACTGTTCGACAATTCCTGACAAACCCGCGAGATCGGCCAAAGCCAGGTTTGGCGGACTGTTTCGGTGCTTGCCAGGAGATATCCTATGTCGAATCGAAAATATGCTGTCGAGCTTCCCGCAAATGTGGCCGCTGTCTTGTTGTTCCTCGCCGTCGGTGTTGGCGGCTCAGGCGCTGCGCTGGCCGCCACGTCGCTTGAGAAGCGCGCCGCAGTTACCCCGAAAATTCGGCCAGCGACGACTGTTCCCGCCGTTAGCAGCACGATCTTCTGGGGGGTCGACAAAAACGGCACGACTACCTTGAGTGACCGCCCCGAACCGGCTTTGACCAAAAGCGGCACTCAACGAGCGGGTCAGAACGCCAGTCCCACTACCTTGATTCAAGGGCCAGCCCCAATTACGAGTCAATCGGGATCGGCGACATTTTTACCGGCGGCCGATGCCGATTCTTTGGCAAGAGCGCAGCGCGAACAAGCGTACTGGCGCGACCAAGCAAACCAGTTTCGGATCCGCCAACGAGATCGGGAGCGCGATCTTGACGAAACCCGTCGCCTGCGATTTCAAGAGGCACAAGATCGTGAACCGGGTTCCTATTCAGTGCCCATCTATGCACGATCTGCCGAGTATTTCGCGCAGCGCAACGCACCCTATGTGGCTGGTTTTAATAGCCCGGCGGTTTACACGTCCTCGCCGGGGGCTGCCGCAGCGGCCGGGCCAGCGTTGTTCATCGGCAGTGGATTCTCAAGCGCCGGCAGGCGCTAACGGCAGCCAGACTCTAATCAGCCAGACTCTAATTGTCAGAAAGCCCCACCGAAGCTATACTCTAAGGCTTTTCATTTTTCTGCTTTCGGAATCGCTGGGTCGTGCTAAGCCGTTAGACGCGAACTGCTAACAAGTCAAGGAAACAAGTCTCATGGTTGTAATCCGTTTATCACGGGGCGGCGCAAAGAAGCGACCGTTTTATAACATCGTCGCAGCGCACAGACAGCGTCGGCGCGATGGCAATTTCATTGAGCGATTGGGTTTCTACAATCCGATCGCCACCGGCGGTGAAATCGGCATCAATATTGCGGTTGACCGGGTCAATTATTGGACCGGGCAGGGTGCTCAGCTCTCCCAGACGGTTGCCCGATTGGTCAAAATGCATGCGGAAAAATCGGCCAAATCGATTGCGGCTCAGCCAATCGCTGCCTGAGTCGTGTCATGGGACAGAGCTTCGTGTCCCATCTTGAATGCGAGCCACCGTCCGATCTGGTCGTGGTGGCGAGTATTGCCGGCGGCT
>JANORY010000476.1:0-2343 GCA_031415535.1 Burkholderiales bacterium
GCGACAAGCCAATCAAAATGGGCCACTGCCCTGCACCGATTAACGCCAATGCCCGTAGCAAAGCCAGATTTTGATCTCGGGTCTTGCCAAAACCAATGCCCGGATCCAACACAATTCTAGAGGGCGCAACACCGGACGAAACCAAGACTGCGGCCTGACGGTAAAGGAATTCAGACACGTCGGACACGACATCCCGATAGACGGGAGCCTGTTGCATCGTCGGCGGCTCGCCTTGCATGTGCATGATACAGAGTGCTGCGCAACTGTCAGCGACTGCCCGAATCGATTCCGGATCGCGAAATCCGGAGACGTCGTTGATCATGTCGGCACCCTCTTTGAGTACCGCAGACATGACCGCTGCGCGCCGGGTATCGATCGAAATCGGCAGGTTAAGGTCGCGCAAGCCGTCAAGCACCGGCATGAGCCTGCGCAACTCGTCCCGTTCGCTCAACGGCGTGGCACCGGGTCGCGTCGATTCGGCACCAAGGTCAATGATGTCGGCACCTTCGACGAGTAGCTCCCGGCCGCGACGCAATGCCGAGTCAGCGGTCATGAATCGACCACCGTCTGAGAACGAATCGGGGGTGACATTCAGCACGCCCATGATCAGTGGGCGAGCCAGGCTGAGCGTGAATCGACCACAACTCAACGCGGAAGCTTGATTCATTTAGTCATCTGAAAAGGTGTTTCACGCTGATTGACCAGAGCCCGTTCAAGCGCTTGAGCGGCCCATGCTCGAGCGACCGCACGCCCGAGCGGTCAAACGCTCAAGCGGCAATCACCGGGAACGAAAATCGTTCCGGTCAGTGACCCGAAGCCAAATTTAAGGCGCGGCCGGCGCGGCCGGGGCATTCGGCGCTACGGTCGGAGTTACCGTCGTACCACCGACCGGTACCGATGGAATCTTCGGCGGGCGCGGCGGCCGACCACTGGCGATGTCGTCGATTTGATCAGCGTCGATGGTTTCCCATTCGAGCAAGGCCTTGGCCATCGCTTCGACCCGCTCGCGATTATTGCTCAGGATGGTTCGGGCCACGGTGTACTGCTCATCAATAATCCGGCGAATCTCGGCATCAACCTTGCGCATGGTTTCCTCGGAAACGCTGGTGGTCTTGGTGACCGAACGGCCCAGGAACACCTCGCCCTCGTTCTCGGCGTACACCATCGTACCGAGCGCATCGCTCATCCCGTAACGCGTCACCATGTCACGCGCAATCGCGGTGGCCCGTTCAAAATCGTTAGAGGCGCCGGTAGTCATTTGATTCATGAACAGTTCTTCGGCAATGCGCCCGCCGAATAGAACAGAGATCGTGTTGAGCATGCGGTCGCGATCGAGACTGTAGCGATCCTGATCCGGCAACTGCATGGTCACGCCCAGTGCGCGGCCACGCGGAATGATCGTAACCTTGTGAACCGGGTCGGTCTTCGGCAACAATTTGGCGACGATTGCATGGCCCGACTCGTGATAGGCCGTGTTGCGGCGCTCTTCCTCGGGCATGATCAAGGAACGACGCTCCGCGCCCATGATGATCTTGTCTTTGGCGCGCTCGAAGTCAACCATCTCGACCAGACGGCCAGCACGACGTGCCGCAAACAGCGCCGCTTCATTGACCAGATTAGCCAGATCCGCGCCTGACATTCCGGGCGTACCTCGCGCAATGATGTCGGGCTTGACGTCCGGCGCGACCGGCACCTTGCGCATATGCACGCTAAGGATCTGCTCACGGCCCCGGATATCCGGTAACGGCACGACGACTTGGCGGTCAAAACGGCCCGGTCGCAGCAAGGCCGGATCGAGTACGTCCGGACGATTGGTCGCGGCAATGATGATGATGCCCTGGCCGGTTTCGAAGCCGTCCATTTCCACCAGCAATTGATTCAGCGTTTGCTCGCGTTCGTCGTTGCCGCCCCCCAAGCCGGCACCGCGCTGACGACCCACCGCGTCAATCTCGTCGATAAACACGATACACGGCGCATGTTTCTTGGCGTTCTCGAACATGTCGCGGACTCGCGCTGCGCCGACGCCGACAAACATTTCGACGAAGTCAGAACCTGAAATCGAGAAAAACGGTACCTTGGCTTCGCCGGCAATCGCCTTGGCCAGCAGCGTTTTGCCGGTACCCGGCGAGCCGACCAGTAATATGCCGCGAGGGATCCGGCCACCAAGCTTCTGAAATTTTGACGGGTCGCGCAGAAATTCGACAATCTCGAACACTTCTTCTTTGGCCTCATCGCAACCGGCGACGTCGGCAAAGGTAATGCTGTTGCTGCCTTCGTCAAGCATGCGGGCGCGCGACTTGCCGAACGAGAACGCACCGCCTCGACCACCGCCCTGCATCTGGC
>JANORY010000477.1:0-1172 GCA_031415535.1 Burkholderiales bacterium
AGAGGATTTGCAAGGCGCTGATGGTGCCGTCGCCAGTAGTGTGGCAATCGAGGCAAAGCAAATGGCCGGAACTTTCGCCGCCATATTTCCAGCCTTTTTCGCTGAGCATTTCCAGTACATAACGATCGCCGACCTTGGCGCGGGCAAAGCGAATACCGAGCCGGGAAAACGCCTGCTCGAGCGCCAAATTGCTCATCAAGGTACCGACGGCGCCAGTAACCAGCTCGGCGCGCAAGCGATCTTTGACGATGACATAAAGCAACTCATCGCCGTTGTAAATACGACCGGCGTTATCGACCAGAATCAAACGGTCGGCGTCGCCATCCAGAGAAATTCCGAGATCAGCCTTGTGCAGTCGCACCGCGCGCTGCACCGACTCGGGCTGAGTTGCGCCAACACCTTCGTTGATGTTCAAGCCGTTCGGAGCCGCCGCGACCGTGACGACATCGGCACCCAACTCATGGAAGACGTGCGGTGCGGTGTGATAAGCCGCGCCATTGGCGCAATCGACCACAATTTTCATACCGCGCAGATCAAGGCTGACCGGAAACGTACTCTTGCAAAATTCAATATAGCGACCGGCGGCATCTTCAATCCGCCGGGCCTTGCCCAACAGATCGGAACGAACACATTGCACCGGATTATCCATCGCGGCTTCAATCTTGCCTTCCAGTTCATCGGGCAGTTTGTTGCCGTCGGCGTTAAAAAACTTGATGCCGTTATCGTCATACGGATTATGCGAGGCGCTGATCACGACCCCGGCCGACAGGCGCAACGCGCGGGTCAGGTAGGCGACCGCGGGTGTCGGCAATGGCCCGGAGATCAGCACATCAACCCCAGCGGCAGTAAACCCGGCCTGCAACGCACCCTCCAGCATATAGCCGGAGATCCGCGTGTCTTTCCCGACCAGTACACTCGGTCGGCCCGTACCGCTGCCCTGCGCCAGTACCTTGCCTGCCGCGTAACCTAGCCGCAAAACAAATTCCGGCGTAATGGGCATTTCGCCAACCTTGCCGCGAATTCCATCGGTTCCAAAATAGCGACGACCCAAAATATTCCCCTAACGATTTAGTACCGCGAACGCAACATCGAGACAGTCACGGGTTTGTTCGACATCATGAACCCGCACAATCCTGGCACCGTTGATTACGGCAGCAAGGGCGCCGCCCAGA
>JANORY010000478.1:0-1123 GCA_031415535.1 Burkholderiales bacterium
CGCCAGTCGAGGCCATCGGCCTGGCCGCTTACCTGAAAATTGTCGCCGATTCGAAAAACCAGTTTTTGCACCTTCGAAAGGTCGGTTTTGAAATTCACGGGCAGGATGCTCGGAGCCGTCGTGTCGAGCATGATGGCAAAATTTCCGAGCGACCGAACCCGCGTCGTGAGCCAGTCGCCGTCCCATTTTCCGCCGGCGTTTACCGGTTTGCTGCCCGGCGTGGCCATGTAACCGATGAAGGCTTTTGATTTCAGACTGGCCGGAATTGGCTGGTCGGGCCGCAGCCAAATCGGGAAAAACCGATGCACGGGCGTGCGATTGTCGGCCAGTTGATGCACCGTCGAAACAGCATTTCCGCTCGCATCGGCCTTTGTCGAAAGGGCCATCCAGGCGTTTTCATAAAGCGAGCCGCGTGGCATTTCGAGCCTGATTTGCCCGTTTTCCACCCTGTTTTCAGCATCCCATTTAAAAACGTAGTCGTGCGGGGGCTGTGTCGGGACAGTCATGTTTTCATCGCGCAGCAGCCAGAAAGTGAGCGACGACTCATTGCCCGACGCGTCGGCAACGAGGATGGTCACTTTACGCGGCACCTCTTTGAATAAAGAAATCACGCCCGCTTCGCCCGCCATTTTGTAGGCTTTCAGGTGGTTGCCGGGCAGCAGAAACAACCGATGAAACCAGGCACCGGTTGCCTTTTTGGCGGCATAATCGGCGTGCGCATTCACGAAACGGGTTTCATCAAATTCGAGCTCGTCCATCCGAAAATCATATTCCTCGCGGTCGTCAACCCGCAGCCGGAGCCGGTAAATTCCGAGGTTGCTGGCTTGCCCGTTCTGCGAATCGCGGGTTTTCAGGCCAAGCCCGACCCGCCAGGCTCCGAGCCGGATGGTGTCTTTTTTGAGCCGATATTTCCCTTTTTCATGGATGAGCGGAAGGGCCTGTTTGCCGACGGTTTCTTTTTCGTCGTTCAAAAAAAAGGCGTTCAAATCGAGCAATTGCGGAGCCACGTGGTCGGCCACGCCGAGGTCGAACAGCAACGGGTTGAGCGTTTTGTCCGTTTTCGTTTCCCGAATTTCAAAATGAAGATGCGGCCCCGACGACGAGCCGCTGCTGCCCAATTTGC
>JANORY010000479.1:0-2212 GCA_031415535.1 Burkholderiales bacterium
GTACATGGCCTTGTTCGTAGTGTTGCGTGACGGCAATCCGGAGGTTCCGGTCGCACTGAAAAAAGCCCTGCTGGATGCCTTGCGCACGCGTCTGTCGGCGCGCCATGTGCCGAATGAGATCTACGCAATTGCCGAGGTGCCGCGAACGATTTCTGGCAAAAAGATGGAAGTGCCGGTGAAGAAGATTTTGCTGGGTTATCCGGTCGAAAAATCCGCGAACCGCGATTCGATGGTCAATCCAGGCTCGCTGGATTGGTTTATCGCGTTCGGTCTGCAATTAAATTCGTCAAGTTCTCCGACAACGCATAAATAGTTCCCGCTTTGTGATCGTCTGCCTGCCAGATTGATTCGCCGCTCTGTACTATTCGCCAGCCGTTGCAAAAATGTCGTCTTCATAACGATATCAGCCACGGCCTGGTTGGCGATACAACTGACGGCATCAGAGTCAGCATAACGATAGGGCGGCGCAAATGCGGCTGGAGACAAGCGGATTGGCGGCACTGCGGGTGGCCGCAAGAACGGCTGCACGGAAAGCTGCAGGAACAGTTGCACGGACGGCCGCATCGACGACTGCACGGACGACTGCGCTGACGACTGCGCTGACCCTTGTACTTTCGGGGTGTGCGTTACTTTCGCCGAATGCCGACTTGCAAACTGCTGAGCCCGTCACGACAGCGGAGCTGCTCGATGCCGAGTTGCCGTCGATCATTGGCCCGCCGCGCTTTGCGGCGCGCGATAACAGCGTAACCCTCAGACCCGGAACCGTGACGGGCAGCTCACCAACCGGGGCAACGATTGCCGCCGATGTTTCTGCCAGTGCGGCCGCTCAGGCGGCACATGCGCAGTTGCTGCCTTCAGGATGGGAGCCTTGGGTATTGCACCCGTCTAAAGCCAAAACGCGTTATCGGCTTGAGAAGCTCGACAGCGGTATGGCCATGCGCGCCGATGCGGACTCGTCGGCGTCGGGCCTGGTCTGTGCGCTGAAGATCGATCCGGCGCGGCGGCCGTTTCTCGAGTGGCGCTGGCGAGTTGATTCGCTGATTGCGGGGGCCGACAACACCGATCGTTATGCTGAAGATGCGCCGGTCCGCATTGTCCTGGCGTTTGAGGGCGATAAAAGCGCGTTACCGTTGCGCGATCGCCTGTTTCTCGAGCAATCGCGGATTTTCTCGGGCAATGAGTTGCCGTACGCGACGCTGATGTATATCTGGGAAAACAATAAACCGGTTGGCACAGTCATTCAAAATCCGCACACTGGCCGCGTGCGCAAGATCGTCGTGGCCAGCGGCCCGATTGGTGTGCGTCAGTGGCAAAGCTTTCGGCGCAATATCATCGAAGACTTCAAGCTGGCGTACGGCCACGCACCGGGCAAGCTGCTCGGCGTGGCGATTTTGACCGATACCGATAACACCAAGGAAAAAGTCACCGCCTGGTACGGTGATATCAAGCTGCTCAGGAAGTAGTCAGTCCTCGAGTACCGGGGCGGCGTTTTTGACGGACATCTGATTCGTTCGTGCGGGCACCACGTGCCGATTCATAACGCTGCATACTGAGGCCATTCGGGCTGATCGCGGGTGTGCGGGCTGACATTAGATCGGCCAGCAGGCTGGCAGAACCACAGGCCATGGTCCAGCCCAAAGTTCCGTGGCCGGTGTTCATCCACAAATTGCGAATTGGTGTGGCACCGACAATCGGTGTGCCGTCCGGGGTCATGGGCCGCAAGCCGGTCCAGAAACTGGCGTCGGCTACAGCACCGGCACCCGGGAACAGATCGTTGACGACCATCTCGAGCGTGGCGCGGCGGCGCGGGTTCAGGCGCTGATCGAAGCCGGCGACTTCGGCCATGCCGCCGACCCGAATACGGTCGTCAAATCGGGTGATGGCGATCTTGTAGGTCTCGTCGGTAACGGTTGAGATGGGTGCGCGTGCTGCATCGATGATTGGTACCGTCAGAGAGTAGCCCTTTAAGGGGTAGACTGGTATCTTCAGACCCACGGTGGCCGCCATGGCGCGCGAGTAACTGCCCAACGCCAGCACAAAGTGTTGCGCCTTGAGTTCCTGCGTTTTGGTGCCGTCACTGATCCTGATGGATGCAATTCGCCCACCTTCCTGGTGGATGGCTTGCAGGCTCTGGCCATACCGAAACTGTACGCCGAGTTTGCTGGCGCGCTCGGCCAGGCGGCTGGTGAATAGTTGGCAATCGCCGGTTTCA
>JANORY010000480.1:0-4596 GCA_031415535.1 Burkholderiales bacterium
AATCCGGATGCACCGGCCAGTTTCACCGAACGGCAACGGCTGTTCAAACTGCCCCGTTCTTCCTGGGCCGATTACAACACGAGCCTGCTTTCAACTGGTGGTGGCATCCATCCGCGCAGCGCCAAATCGATCACCTTGAGCCCGCAGGTCAGGCAAGTCCTGGGCATTGCTGCCGAGACGCTGACACCGACCGAATTGGTCACTGCCATTTTGAAGGCACCGGTTGATCTGATCTATAACGGTGGCATCGGCACCTACGTGAAGTCGGCGGGCGAGTCACATGCGCAGGTCGGCGACCGCGCCAACGACGGATTGCGCGTGAATGGCCGCGAGCTACGTTGCAAAGTCTTCGCTGAAGGCGGAAACCTCGGTTGTACGCACCTGGGCCGCATCGAGTTCGCACTCGCTGGCGGCCACATCAACACCGATGCAATCGACAATTCAGCCGGTGTCGACACCTCCGATCACGAGGTGAACATCAAGATTTTGCTCGGCCTTGCCATGGTCGAGGGCGAGTTGACCGAGAAGCAGCGCAACGCGCGACTTGCCGAGGCAACCGGCGATGTCGCCGCGCTGGTGCTGCGCGACAACTATTTCCAGACCCAGGCGTTATCGGTCACGGGCCGCATTGCGCCGCGATTGCTCGACGCGCAGCAGCGGTTCATCCAGTTCCTTGAGAAGGCCGGTCGGCTGAATCGATCGCTCGAGTTCCTGCCGTCCGACGACGAAATCGCCGAGCGTCGCGTCAATGGACTCGGTCTGACTGCGCCGGAGCGCGCAGTGATGCTGGCCTACAGCAAAATCTGGCTGTTCGACCAACTGCTGGCCTCGACGCTGCCTGACGATTCCTGGGTCGCGACCGCGCTCGAACGATACTTCCCGAGCAGCTTGCGATCGAACTATGCCGCCTACATGACCCGTCACCCGCTGCGGCGCGAGATCATCGCAACTCACGTCACCAACAGCATGATCAACCGGGTCGGCAGCACCCTGGTGCATCGACTCACGGAGGCGAGTGGCGCAAAGCCACATGAAGTGGTGCGCGCCTATCTGCTGAGCCGCGAAATTTTCGGCTTCGTCACCTTGTGGCAGGCCATTGAAGCGCTCGACAACCAGATCGACGATGCGGTGCAATCGGCGATGCTGATCGATACCGCCCGACTGATCGATCGTGGCACGCTTTGGTTCCTCCGTTCGCGGCGACTGACCGACAGCATGGCGCTGACTATTGAACATTTCACACCGCGCGTGGCGGCGCTGGTGCAGCGAATCGCCGCGTTGCTCGATGCTGCCGACTTGGCCCGCATCGACGCCGCAGTAACACAATGGGTCGGCAAGGGCGTGCCGGCCGAGCTCAGTCATCGGATCGCAACCTTCGACACGCTTTATTCGGCACTCGACATCATCGAGGTTGCTGGCAGCGCGAACCGGCCGCTCGAGACGATCGCCGAGCTCTACTTCGAATTGTCCGGCCAGTTGGGCTTGCAGTGGCTGAGCGAGCGCATCGATGCATTACCCGGCACTCAGCATTGGCAACTGCTGGCGCGCGGCGCGATGCAGGACGACTTGTCAGCGTTACAGAAATCAATCACCAGCGACGTGTTGGCGGCGGGGGCTGATATCGTCGATGCGGCCGGGCTGATTGCCGCATGGCAACAGCGCAGCGCGCGCGGCATCGAGCGCGCAACCGCCTTACTCGCCGAGTTACGCAGCGCCGCACCGGTTGACGCAGCGATGATCTCGGTGGCACTGCGGGAGTTGCGCAATTTGGGTTGAGCAAGCTTGCTCAACGCCCAGTGTGGTGTTTCATGCTAGCTATTGCCAGCTCAATACCGAAACGTCATTGACAAACAGCGGCATATCTTTCCAAAGTCCCTTCAGCTTGCTGTTCGAAACAGTAATCCATTGCGGTTGGTATAAAAATACGTTCGCGACATCGCTGGCCAACATGCGCTGCAGGTCGCCAACCAGCTTGGTGCGTTCCTGCGTGTTGCCGGTCGCGCGCATTTTGGTGTAGGTGTCGGTAAACAGCGGCGACTCGTACTGCCAGTAGTAGTTCGGCTTCACATAATTACCCAGATCAAACGGCTCGACGTGCGAGATGATTGTCAGGTCATAGTTCTTGTTGGTGTACACGCCCGACAGCCATTGCGCCCATTCGACGTTCTCGATCTTGGCAACAATACCGATCTTCGCCAGTTGAGCAGCCACCACTTCACCGCCCTGCCGTGCATACGACGGGGGTGGCAATTTCAAGCTCATCTCGAACGGAGTCTTGACCCCCGCTTCGGCCAGCAGAGCTTTGGCGCGATTTACATCAAACGGATTAACGCCGGTGGTGTCGACAAAACCGAATGCACCTGGCACATAGTGCGAACCGATCGGTGTTCCGAAACCGTCGGCGGCACCTTCAATAACCGCTTTGCGGTCGATCGCTGCTGCAATCGCGCGCCGTACCCGCACATCATTCAGCGGCTTCTTTCTTTGATTGAGCGCAAGAATCGTCTTGGCACGCGAGCCGCCGGTCATGACGGTGAAGCGCCCGTCGGATTTGAATTGGTCGAGACTGCGGCCGGCCGCAACCCGCGGGAAGGCATCGACATCACCCGATAACAACGAGGCTACCTGAGCCGCCGGATCACTGATAAATCGGAAGCTCACCTTGTTCAACGCGACCGCGCTGGCATTGCGGTAGCCAGTCCATTTATTGAGCGTCAGCGACGATCCCTTGACCCAAGGCCCCAAGGTGTAGGGACCCGTACCCACCGGCTGAGTTGCATTGGTCGCTGTGCTTTTGGGATCGACGATTATCGCTGTGGCTTGCCCCATCAGGAACAGAAAGTCGGGTTCGCTTTCCTTGAGCTTGATGACGATGGTGTTCGGATCGGACGCCGTGACTGACTCCATATTGGCAAACGTGGCCTTGTCCTTGTTGGTACTTTTAGCATCGACGGCACGCGCAAACGTTGTCTTGACGGTCTCGGCGTTGAACGGTTCGCCGTTTTGAAACTTGACGTCGCGCCGCAACTTGAAGGTATAGGATTTCAGATCGGGCGATACCGTCCAGCTCTCGGCGAGCAAGGGCGCAACATTGCCATCGGACTTGATCTTGGTGAGTGTCTCGAAAATGTTGTAGAGCACTACCTCGGCAATCGCCGATGCAGCACCGGTCGTCGGGTCAAGCCCGGGCGGCTCAAGCGCCATGGCCAGTACCGCTGAATCCTTGCGCGCCTGCGCCTGCGCAGCGCCGGGCAGCCCCAAAAGACTGATGGCTAACGCGCTGGCCGTCAAAAGACCTGTAATGCGAAGACCCACGATTCGAAGCCCTGATCCTCGAAGCCCTGCAAACGGATTCAACATAATCAACCTCTCTGGACAAATTTTATGAGACCGCAACACCGCCAGTGTGCCATAGGCTCGCAAAGAGTTGAGCGCCCGCGTCGGCCCGGAGCGGTCTGGTGCAAGCGCCTTCGCGTTTGTGCCTTCGCCGGCCGGGAGTGGTCTGGTGCAAGTACCTTCGCGAATGTGCCTACGTCGGCCTGGACCGGTCTGGTGCAAGTGCCTTCGCGAATGTCCCCCGCCTCGGCCGCGGGCGGCCAAGGCTCCTCCTTAATTTCGCTGCGGCACTCACACCAGCCCGCTCCCGGCTAGCACCGTGCTCGGTGGTGGTTGTCCCTATGCCATCAGCGGTGCTTGGCATGAACGTGCTCGGTCCCCAACGTTACGAAGGCGCACGCCGGTGCTTGATCAGGACGGCGGGGTGCTCGGCGTAGCGGCATAAAGGAGGAGGCCGCAGGCCGGGGGACAGCCGCGGAGCCGAGTGCCCCGTCGGCCTGATCCCACTCTGACGGAGCCGAGTACGCCGTCGGCCTGATCCCACTAAGAAGTAGCCGAGTGCCCCGCCTCGGCCCGCCCAATTCGATCATATAGTTGTCAGCCTCGTCAGGCAGATTCGGCCGCCACGTGTGAAAGCGCTCGCACCTATTTTCCTTGCGCAATATGCGCCAGTATTTTCGGACGAATCGGCGATAGGGAAGAGGCGATAATCTCGATCGTACTGGCATCGAACGTAAAGCACTAACTAAACATTGAACGCGGGGTCATATGAAACTAACCGGCAAGATCGTAGTCATCACCGGAGCGGCCAGCGGCATCGGTGCCGCCGTCGCACGACGGTTTGCGGCCGAAGGTGTCGCAGGACTGGTGCTGGGGGATATCCAGCAGGCGCCACTTGAAGCGCTCGCCGCTGAAATCAACGCGTCAACGAAGGCCTCGGTCGCGCTCGCTGTCCAGAGCGACGTTACCGGCGAAGCCGGTGTCCAAACGCTCGCAGCAGCGGCCGAGCAGCAGTTCGGTCGGATCGACATCTTCTTCTCAAATGCCGGCTTGATTCGCGACGGTCATGAAGAAGCCCCCGACGCCGACTGGATGCTGAACTGGAACATCCATGTGATGGCGCATGTCTGGGCTGCGCGGGCCGTGGTGCCGGGCATGCTGGCACGTGGCAGTGGCTATTTGCTGTCGACGTCGTCAGCGGCCGGCTTGTTAACTTCGTTGCCATCGGCCAGCTATGCTGCAACCAAACATGCGGCGATT
>JANORY010000481.1:0-1100 GCA_031415535.1 Burkholderiales bacterium
ATCCACCACGAAGCTCATGCCGTCTTTATGGTGTCTGTTTTCCTCCGAACTCGGGAAAAAGAAGAAACTGCCAGCAAAATGGCCATCGTCGGTGGAAGTGGCTGCGTTGGCATTCGGCGCGTTCACAAAAACGCGGACGAACACATCAGCGGCTTCCGGCATTTCGATGTCGCGGAGGGTGAGCAGGAGTCGTTCGTCTTTGCTGGCTCCGAGTACGCGGTCGAGCTGGTTCGCCTGGAGGGAAGTTTTGAGGGTTGTGGCCTCCTGTGGAGCGAGTCGAATACCGTTCGCAACTTCGATGCGCTGCCTGAAATCCAGCTTGACATCGGCCCCGGCTTCGAGCACTTTTTTGGCTTTGTCAAACGACTTTTTGTCTTCCATCCGCTTGGCCATCGCCATGACCGTTCCCATCGGACTGTCTTCGTAGCGATATGAAAGCAGCGGCATTAGCAGCGTTGCAATGACGGATGAGGTGACCGGGGCCCCCGTTTTGTCGGCAAATTCGGTGAATTGGGTATTTATCCAGGCGGGGTCGTTGGTGTTGTCGTGCAGTCGGTCGATGTTCCAGTTTTTCCAGCAATAGTCGATAAAGCCATGATGCGGGTAAAAAATGGGGTCCTGGGCGGCTGGGTCGGTCGTTCTCATGTTTCCGCGAACAAAACCGGCATGAATATAACCGTGCGGCCCCTGCGAAAGGGTGCCGCTCGAACCGGCATTGTCGCCGCCAAAAATCAGGAAATTTGGTTCGCTCAAAATGGTCTCCATCGCGGGCGGCCCGACGATGGCCGAGTTGGCGAGGCTGGCAGCGGTAATCAGTCGGGTGGCATCGAGCAGCGCACTTCCCGGCACGAAAAACTGGGCTGGCACGGCACGGTCGAGGCTCCAATGCCAATATGGCAAGGCCCAACTTTCAGGCGCGCCGGCCTGGTCGCGGCAGATTTGTTCGAGGTAAAAAACGTAGGCCCGATGCCAGGGGAAAAACATCCAACTGCTGTGCGGACAAAAATTCCGGTGGATGTTGGCCTGAGAAATCCAGTTTCGAAGGTCGCCAGCAGGCAGGCCTTTCATCGTGTTTACCGCCCGGCGGTACCATTCAACGG
>JANORY010000482.1:0-1745 GCA_031415535.1 Burkholderiales bacterium
AAAATTTGCAGAGCGCCTTCTTGCTCATGAACATGCTGTCGATAATTTCGCCTTCAATCAGGGAAACTTTCTTTTTCAAGACAATCGTCTTGCCGCTCTTGGTGACCAGGTCCATCTTGACATCACACGCCTTGCCGACGGTCATGCATTTCTCGCTGGCATAGAAGTCACCGCCATGCATGTGCGAGACGTGGGTGCGCGAGGCCGGACTCCATTTCGACATCGAGTGCGGATTCTTGCGCGCATTACGCTTGACTGCGGCCGGCGCGCGGCGGTCTGAGTTGCCTTCGCGTAAAACCGGATTGACCGCACTGCCCAGCACTTTTGAATAGCGCACAGCCAACGCTTTCTCGTCGTCGGTGTGCGGGTCATCCGGATAGTCGGGTAGTCGGTAGCCGTGGCCCTGAAGCTCGCGAATGGCCGCGATCAATTGCGGTACCGAGGCGCTGATGTTGGGCAGCTTGATGATGATTGTTTCGGGCCGCTGGGTGAGCAAACCGAGTTCACCGAGGTTGTCCGGCAGTTTCTGCGCATCAGTCAGGTATTCTGGAAATTCGCCGAGAATTCGCGCCGCCACCGAAAGATCGCTGGTGACAACGTCAACATTGGCGGGCGCCGCGAACGTCTGGATGATCGGCAACAAAGAGTAGGTCGCCAGCAGAGGCGCCTCGTCCGTGAGCGTATAAATTATTTTCGAATTACGGTCAGCCATAGAAATTCTCGCAAAATAAAAGCGGGCCAATAACAGTTTGTGGTGGGCGGCACAGGGTTCGAACCTGTGACCCCTGCCGTGTGAAGGCAGTGCTCTACCGCTGAGCTAGCCGCCCGGACGAGTGACGCGATTATATCCCGCGCTAGAATCCGGCTCCGTTGCACACGGCGGTTCCGATCGCCCCAAACCCATGACCTCCATGACCGTCCGAACCCGCTTCGCCCCCAGCCCGACTGGTTATCTGCACATTGGCGGTGCCCGGACGGCATTGTTTGCCTGGGCCTACGCGCGACATTTCGGCGGCCAGTTCATTTTGCGCATTGAAGACACCGACGTCGAGCGATCAACGCCAGAAGCGGTGCAGGCAATTCTCGACGGCATGCGTTGGCTCGATCTGGCCCATGATGAAGGCCCGTTTTACCAAATGCAGCATATGGATCGTTATCGGACGGTCATCGCCGACATGCTGGCCAAGGGCACTGCCTATCGCTGTTACTCGTCGCCGGCTGAACTCGATGCGATGCGCGAAACACAACGCGCCCGGGGCGAAAAGCCACGATATGACGGCCGCTGGCGCCCCGACCTGGCTGCCGGAAAGGTGCCACCCGTTGGCGTCAATCCAGTAGTACGGTTTCGAAATCCGCTGGGCGGCGCGGTAACCTGGAACGACCTGTGCAAGGGGTCGATCACCATCTCAAATGACGAGTTGGATGATCTGATCATTGCACGCTCGGACGGCACACCAACCTACAATTTCTGTGTCTGTGTCGATGATTGGGACATGAGAATTACCCACGTCATCCGGGGCGATGATCATGTCAATAACACGCCGCGTCAAATCAATATTCTGGCGGCGCTCGGTGCCGCAATTCCGGCCTATGGGCATGTGCCGATGATCCATGGCGCTGACGGCGAAAGACTGTCCAAGCGTCACGGCGCGGTTTCAGTCACTCAATATGACGATGATGGCTTTCTGCCCGAGGCGGTCATCAACTATCTGGCGCGGCTCGGTTGGAGTCACGGCGACGATGAA
>JANORY010000483.1:0-7083 GCA_031415535.1 Burkholderiales bacterium
AGTCGCAGATTGGCATGCCGGAAGTCGGTATTTTTGAAGGCGCGCCGAATGCGTTTGCGACCGGCGCGTTCAAGAACTCTTCGCTGGTCGCCGTCTCCTCGGGCCTGCTCGAGTCCATGAGCCGCGAAGAAGTCGAAGCGGTACTCGGTCACGAGATCGCCCACGTCGCCAACGGCGACATGGTCACCATGACGCTGATCCAAGGTGTGATGAACACCTTCGTCGTGTTCCTGTCGCGGGCGATTGGCTACGTGGTCGACAAGGCGCTTTTCAAGAATAACAGCAACGACGGCCCGGGCGTGGGCTACATGATTACCACGGTGGTGCTCGATCTGGTGTTGGGCTTCCTCGCGCATCTGATCGTTGCCTGGTTTTCACGCCATCGCGAGTTCCGTGCCGACGCGGGTTCGGCGAAGATTCTTGGCCGCAAACAACCGATGATCAACGCGCTGGCTCGTCTCGGCGGGCTCGAACCCGGTGTACTGCCTAAGAGCGTTGCGGCGATGGGTATTGCTGGTGGCATCGGGCAGTTGTTCAGCACCCATCCGCCGATGGAACAGCGGATCGCTGCACTGAAGGCGCTGCAACAGCAGTGAACCTAGATACCTTACTCGATTTTCGCGCCGGAATCTCGCACCGCTTTTTCCACTGAACTGACACTCGCTCGCAGCGCCGCCGCAAATGCCTCGGGTGACGGATAGGTCGCCACATCCATGCCCTGGCTGGCCACACGCTCGCGCACCCCGGGCTTGGTCATCGCCTTGATGGTGGCTTCGTGCAATCGCCGTACCGTAGCCTCTGGTGTACCGGCGGGTACGTACAAGCCGAATGAAAAACTCGACTCGTAACCGGGCAAACCCGCTTCGGCGGCACCGGGTATGCCGGGAATCGCCGGGCTGGCATTCGGGGTGGTCAGTGCCAGCGCGCGCAAACGACCGGCCTTGATGAAGTTCATGACGGTGGGTGGGGTGGCGAACATGACATGTGTGTCACCGGCAATGGTCGAAGCTGCAGCCGGTGCGCCGCCCTTGAATTGAATCGTGGTCATGCGCACACCCGCTACAGATTCGAATTGTGCGCCGGCCAAATGCGGTGTCGAACCGTTGCCCGATGACGCAATGTTGAGTTTTTCCGGATTGGCTTTGGCGTAAGCGATCAACTCGACCAGACTTCGCACCGGCAACTCGTTGTGCACACAAATGATCATCGGGCCAACCGCCAACTGAGTGACCGGAATGAAGTCGCGAGCACCGTCGTAACCGAGCTTGCGATACAGTGCATTGGTCAGCGCAAACGGTCCGGCATTGAGTACGGTATACCCGTCTGCGACCGCTTTGGAAACGGTTTCGTTGGCAATTGTGCCGCCTGCACCGGGCCGATTCTCGACCAGCACCTGCGTGCCGATCTCCTTGCTCAGTTCATCGGCAGCGACGCGTGTGATGAAGTCGCCCGAGCCGCCCGGCGGATACCCGACCACGAATCGAATGGGCTTATTCGGAAAGCTAACGCTGGTTTGTGCGGTGACAGATTTGGCGATGATGCCAAGACCTGCTCCCATCGCGCCCAGTGCGCCCAACGTGCCCAGTGCGCGGCGGCGGGAACGCTCAGGAGCAGCGAGTTCGATCTCGGCCAGTGAGTCTTGCTGAGGGTCAATAGGGAAACGGTGTCTCTTGTTCATTGGATTTTTTTGCGCTGCGGCTCAATGTTGAATCGAAGTTCGCATCCTAACTCGATTGGGCTGGACAATCGCGAAAACGATTCGGCCGCGACGCCATTCGGATTCTGCACATTGCCCAGATTAACAATCGCCCTGGCCTCAGTGAGCTTGCTCCAACGGGTGGCGACTCTGTGAATTCAGGGCGGATCAAAGGCCGGGGCAAAGTCATCGAGCGACTTGGGCTTAAGGCCCACAGCTTGGCTAAGTGCAAGCGTTTTCCAGTTTGCCACGGCACTCGACACCTCGACCAGTATTTTCTGCGCCTGAACTGCCGTCAGCGCAAAGTAAGCGCACCGAGCGATCAGCGAATCCACATCGACAATCGGTCCGTCTTGCTCCGAGAGCCAGGTTTTCGATGCACGCTCTTTGTCGGGGAAAGGGTTGATGTCGAAGGCCGGCGAAAGCTGCCATTGTCCGTGGGCGACGTGCAAAAAGCCGTGGTTTTGCAGGTGATCATCAACATTGTTGATCAGCAAGTTGAACAACATCCGCCGCCAAAGTTGTCGCAGGTCTTTATTGGGTTGTGAGCATTGCGCGCGGATGATGTCGGCGATTTCAAAGTAGCTGCGATCTTCCTCCCTGCTGGCCTGCAGCATCGAGGCGGCGGACAGGTAGGGAATTCGCTTGCCGTCTTTTGTGCGGTCGAAGCGACCGATGATGGCAACGCAAGTGTCGTCGCGCTCGACAATGCGGGCGGGCGCTGCGTCAATTCCGGCGAGCCGCGCTAAGCGCATAACCAAGACTTCGCCGCGCGTAACGCTCCGGGTGTCGAGCACGCTGGGGAATTTACCTATGGCTAGCTGACCGTTGCGGTCAATCACAGTGCATTTGGGGCGCATACCGCCGAGCGAAGTACCCTTGCCTTGTAAGTAGAGCAAATCTTCAGAAGTCTCGACGCCTTGTTCAACAGCGCGACTCGCGCTGAGCAAATGCGACAGCTCGATAAGCGCTGGTGTAGTACGACCGCCCGAGCCGGAGCGCAGGAAGTTGCCTGCATGGTCACGTAAGCGCAATGCGCCAACTCGGCTGAAATCATCAACCGCCTGCAAATAGTCGAGCTCGGTCAAGGGTCCGAGCGCGGGTTTGCCTTTGCGCTGCTTGGCATGCGCGCGCGCAATAACGCGGCGGCCCCAGGCGTCGGGCGCGGTGTCGGCCAGGGCAAAGTGAAACGGTGAGTCGCTCTTGGTTCTCGCTTTACGTTGTTGATAGTCGGTGCTGAGCACCAGATCAGGAGATATGGTGAAGCGATCAGGATCGATTAGCCAGCCAGGGTCATAGACAAAGGCGGTGTGCTCGCGTTGGCCTTGCTGCACATAGGTGAGGCTACCTACTGTATTGCCTCTTGCGCCAATACAGACATCAACCTGCTGGCGGATATTAAATTGCCCTTTGTGGGCCACTGCGTTCACAACGCACCAAGCGCGCCGCGTGGTTTGGTTTTAGTGCGCACACGCTGAGGCAATTGCGCGTCCATCATCGTTAGACCAATGTCGTCCTGTGCCGTGTCGATCAGCTCACCGAGTGCGTCCAGTACGCCAAAAACCTGCATCGTACGGGCAATAAAGTGGATCGGCACGCGCGCGTCTCCTTGCTCCATTCGGCGGATCGTCGATACCGAGGCACCGATGCGCTCGGCGAGCGATGCTTGCGAGATATGCCGCCTGCGGCGCGCTAACGATATGTCATTGCCAAGCTTGTGTATGGCGCGCGTCACCGGCAAGGGAAGCGGTAACGCCTGGGTGGCGGCGTATTTTTTAACTATCCGTACAGGTTGTACGAATGATTTAAGAGCTTTCATGGGAGTGATTATATTGTCGGATTCTCCAATGCACAAGTGGGTCTAAACGACCTGTCTTAACGACCCTTTTAGCCAATGCTTCTCTAGAAACTCCGCAAGTGTTCGATGTCGGCGCAGACTAAACTGAACGCGGTCGGGATGATGATTGTGCGTCATCTTTGAACAGGGCGGCGTTATGAATTTCACTGCGAGCCGACCTCGCCCAAGCGTAGAGTGCATCGTAGACCAACATGCCGACTTCAAGCATTTGATGATCATCCGAATAGATCGCCGAAAGCCCCAGCGAGACGGCCAGTAGGCCGGCCGATTGCGGCGAATCTTCGAGGTGGCCCGTATCAGCGGCGCGAACAATGTCGGCGACCACCGCCAGCGCCGGGTTGCTCAGGCCAAACTCCGAAATGAAGGCGTCGAAGCTGCACTGATCGTCGCGGTGCGAGAACCGCACGGCTGGAATGTCATACGGAATCGCGCCCAGGCGTTGAGCTTCGGATACCACTTTGTCGCTCGCGACATACAGAAAACGCGCGCCAGGGTCGAGGAATCGACGTATCAGCCAGGGGCAGGCGATCCGATCGATTTTGGGCTGCTCGCGAGTGATCCAGCGTGAGCCGGAGTCGATAGGTGACGGTACTCCGACCTCCGGCCGCTTGGTGGCTATGGGCGCACTGACGGCTTGCCATGCGCCGAAGCCGCCCTCAAGAAATCGCGCATCGACGCCGGCACCTCTTAGGACGCTAGCCGCAGTTTGGCTCACTTCATGACCGTGGACGCAATAAACAATGACGCTGCGGTTCTTTGGGATCTGTTGAAGCTGGCTTTCGATGTCTTCGGGACGTAGCCGTCGAGCGCCGGCCAGAACCGAGTCTGACTCGCCGTAAGCCTTGTCGCGTCGGACGTCGAAGATTAACGGTGCGTTGACCGTTGCAAACATTGAGCGAAGCTCGGCAACAGAAATGAAGGGAATCGAATTGTCCATTTGGGCTCCAGTCGCCTCGGTAGGCGCTGTCTAGCGCCCCGATCGACAAAAAGCAGCGCTTGGACGGTGCTTAGTGAAGCACACAAGGTCAGGGCCGGGATGGCCGCCGGGTGTCTGCGACCCGATTCTCGGAAGACTATCATTAATGCATTCGACTCGCAACGCTCTACTCGTGGTCCTGGCGGTGCGCGAATACAGCCAGGAGGGCAAAGGGCCAGCCGAGATCGGCCCGGCTGAGTACTATAAGGTTCGGTTGCAATCATTCGTACGCGCATTGCGCCGCCATTCTTGAGAGCCTTTTCATGCGAGTATTTACCGCCACCATCGGCACCGAAACCAATACCTTCGCTCCACTGCCGACCGCGTTACGGGATTTCGAACTGGAACGAAACGACCCGGCCGGCCGCGACGATGCGCATTTGCACGGCTTTGCGGCGGTGATGCGGGTCGTGCGCGAGCAGGCGGTGCAATCGGGCTGGACTGTGTTCGAAGGGCCGATCGGGTTTGCGATGCCGGGCGGCACGACCACCCGCAGTGCCTACGAGCGGCTGCGCGAGCTGACGACCACGGCGCTGCGCGCCGCGATGCCTGTTGATATGGTGTTGTTGGGCCTGCATGGTGCGATGGTCGCCGACGGTTATCCTGACGCCGAGGGCGATCTGCTGGCGCACATTCGCAGTTTTGTCGGACCGAACTGCGCGATTGGCGCCGAACTCGATCCGCATTGTCATTTGACCGAGCTGAAGTGCCGCAGCGCCGACATCCTGGTTTGCTTCAAGGAGTACCCGCACACTGACATCCTTGAGCGCGCCCGCGAAGTGGTTGCGCTGACAGTGCAGACCCAGGCCGGCAAGATCAAACCGGTTAAGTCGCTGTACGAGCTGAACATGATGGCGGTTTATCACACCAGCCGGGCACCAATGCGAGCATTCGTCGACCGGATGCAAGCGCTCGAGGGCAAGGATGGCGTGCTGTCGATCTCGCTCTCGCACGGTTTTCCCTGGGGTGATGTACCCGAGTTCGGCAGCCGGATGCTCGTGATCACCGACGATCACGCGGCGCAAGGCGATACCATGGCACGCGAACTCGGCGAGCAATTGATCGCTTGTCGCGACCAGCTCTCACCTGGTTATCCGTCGGTGGACGTGGCGTTGGATCAGGCACGGGCGTATTGGGCGTCAACGCCGTCCGGTGACCCTACTCACGGTATCGCCCACGGCCCAATCGTGTTCGCTGACACGGCCGATAACACCGGCGGCGGCGCGCCAGGCGATTCGACTTTTATACTGCGGCGGCTGATTGAGCGTGACATCGGCAATGTGCTGATCGGTCCGCTGTGGGACCCGATGGCGGTACGAATTTGTTTTGCTGCCGGCGACGGTGCACGCTTGCCGCTTCGTATCGGTGGCAAGACCGGGCCGACCTCGGGTGAACCGGTCGATACAACAGTGACTGTGCTCAAGGTGATCGAGAACTGCCCGATGCTCGAACCGTTCGGTCGCAAGGACACGAGCTGGTCGATCGGCGACGCGGCGATGGTGCAGATCGACACCGCCAACGGGCCGATCCGCATCGTGCTCAATAGCGAGCGCAACCAGGCGCTGGGCGATCTGTTCACGCCGTTTGGCGTCGACTGGAAGAGCGCGGCATTGGTGGTGCTCAAAAGCTCACAACACTTTTACGCGGTGTACGGTCCATCAGCGCGTGCAGTGATCTATGTTGATACGCCAGGCAGTATGCCGACCGATCTGAGCACCTTACCGTTCCGGCACAAGAAAACAGGCTTGTGGCCGTTCAGCGATTGACCAGGTCTATTGCCGCACCGTCTCAGTCTGCGGCTGTTTCACCCGGTTGACTTCTAACCGCATGGCACCGAATTTTTCGCTTGTCATCCGAGGCAGAACGCAAGCATGATTAGGATGCTGGCACGTTCTAGAATTCCCCGAGACAATGGCATAAAGTGCTGCGGAGGCTATAGTGATGGATTTGAAGACCCGAATCCCACCGGTTGACATTAAAGAACTGCCGGAGGACCTGCAAGCGGTACTCGAGGAACAGCGCACGCTGCGCGGCGAGCCACTCTTTCCGTATCTGTTCTATGCTCGAAATCCAGCCTATTTTCGCGCGGCGCGAGATATGTGGACCGCCCTTCAACAAGAGACCAAGCGCGTGCCCGGTGCACTGCGAGGTCTGTTGAATCGACGGGTTGCCTGGTGGAATGGTTGCGAGTTCTGACAGGACGTAAATGCTGCCGTGAGTAGCAGACACGGGACCTCAACGGAGAAGATCGACGCACTCCACGACTACGCGAAAAGTCCGCTATTTAACGAATCCGAGAAAGTGGCGCTTGAGTACGCCGACGCGATGACCTCTACCGACGTCGACGACGAGTTGTTCGCCCGCCTGCGGGGACATTTTGACGACGACACGATCGCTGAGCTGACGATGATCATCGCATGGGAGAACGCGTCCTCGCGCTTTAATCGGGCGTTTCGTATCCCATCGCAGGGCTTCTGGAAGCGGTGATGAGCGAACATGACAGCGCGCAATCAGTCGATATGCACCAATAACTTGCCCACCATGTCTTCGTTC
>JANORY010000484.1:0-3560 GCA_031415535.1 Burkholderiales bacterium
CTATATTTCCGCGATCGGATGAGCGTGAGCGAGATCGCGAGGCGCACGAGTTTGGCGCGTAACACGGTCAAACGCTGGTTAAAGGGCTGGGACGGCAAGGCGCCGAAGTACAAGCGCAGCGATCGGCCGGTGAAGATGACGAATTTCGAGGCGACGGTGCACGCGGCGCTCACGGCCGATGCGCTACGGCCCAAACGCGAGCGGCGCACGGCGCGTGCGCTGTACGGTCAGATTCGCGCTCAGGGGTATGAGGGCGGCTACACGAGGCTGACTGACTTTATCCGGGATTGGCGTGCGCGCGAGGGGGCGCAGGTGGTGCGCGGGTTCGTGCCGCTGAAGTTCGCGCTGGGCGAGGCGTTCCAGTTTGATTGGAGCGAAGAGGGGTTGGTCATTGGCGGGGTGTACCGGCGCTTTCAGGTCTCGCACATGAAGCTGTGCGCGAGCCGGGCGTTCTGGTTGGTGGCGTATCCGAGCCAGGGTCACGAGATGCTCTTCGATGCGCACACGCGCTCGTTTGCGGCGCTGGGCGGGGTCGCTCGGCGCGGCATCTACGACAACATGAAGACCGCAGTCGACAAGGTCAAGAAGGGCAAGGGCCGAGTGGTCAATGCGCGGTTCGCAGCGAAAAGCGGCGCATTACCTGTTCGATGCCGACTTCTGCAACGTCGCCAGCGGTTGGGAGAAGGGCATTGTCGAGAAGAATGTGCAGGACAGCCGGCGGCGCATCTGGATCGATGCTCGGGAGCAGCGCTTTGGCAGCTTCGTTGAATTAAATGCATGGCTGGCCGGTCGCTGTCGGGCGCTGTGGGGCGAGGTACGTCACCCTGAACACCGCGAGTTCAGCGTGGCCGAGATGCTCGAACACGAGCAACCGAGCTTGATGCCGATGCCCGCGCCGTTCGACGGCTATGTGGAGAATCCGGCACGGGTATCGAGCACGTGCTTGGTCAGTGTGCAGAGGAACCGCTATTCGGTGCCGTGCGAGTGGGCCGGTAAAACGGTTATGGTGCATCTGTATCCGACCCACCTGGTGTTGGTCGCCAACGATGCCGAGGTGGCGCGCCACGAACGCTGCTTTGAGCGAGAGGCGACCCGATACGACTGGCAGCATTACATCGGGATCGCCGAGCGCAAGCCGGGGGTGCTCAGGAACGGGGCGCCGTTTGCCGAGATGCCCGAGGCGTTGCGGCGCTTGAATCAGGAGTTGTTGCGCCGAGCGGGCGGCGACCGCGTCATGGCGCAGGTGTTGGCGGCCGTTCCGGTGGCCGGCCTACCGGCGGTGCTCAGCGCGGTCGATCGGGTGATCGAGTCGGGGGTTCTGAGTGCCGAACACGTGTACAACGTGCTGGGGCGGTTGAACGCGCCCACGCCTGTAGAGACGGTGCAAACGAGCCTGACGATCGCCGAGCCGCCGCTGGCCGACACCGAACGCTATGACCAGTTGCGCGAGGTGAACCATGCGTGAGATCGGCCAGGAGTTAAAGAGTCTGCGGCTGTTCGGTATGTCGATGGCGTGGGAGGAGTTGGTCGCCCAAGGCACGTTGGCCTCGGTGGAAAGCTCGCGCTGGCTGATCGAACATTTGTTGCAAGCCGAGGGCACGGATCGCTCGATGCGCAGCGTTCGATATCAGTTGAGCACGGCGCGTTTCCCGGTGCACCGCGACTTGGCGGGGTTTGACTTCGAGCATGCCAAGGTGGATCGCAAACTGATCATGCAGTTGGCCGATACATCGTTCACCGAGGGCGCGCAGAACTGCGTGTTCATCGGCGGGCCGGGATCGGGCAAGAGTCATCTGGCCACCGCGATCGGCGTGTCGGGGATCACCCAACATGGCAAGCGCGTGAGGTTCTACTCGACGGTGGATTTGGTGAACGCGCTTGAGCGCGAGAAGGCCGAGGGCAAGGCTGGGCGGATTGCGCTGAGTCTCTTGCAAATGGATTTAGTCATCTTGGACGAGCTGGGGTATTTGCCCTTTAGTCAGGCCGGCGGGGCGTTGCTGTTTCACCTGCTCTCGAAGCTGTACGAGCGCACCAGCGTGGCGATCACGACCAACCTGACGTTCGCTGAATGGACCAGCGTGTTCGGCGACGCGAAGATGACCACCGCGCTGCTCGATCGGCTCACGCATCATTGCCACATCATCGAGACGGGCAATGAGTCGTACCGGTTTCGGCACAGCAGTGCCGCAGCCAAATCGCGCATCAAGTCGCGGGAGCAACAAAAACGGGGCGCCATTCCCAACCCACCAAAAGACGAGTTCTGAGCCCTTCAAGCCGGGCAATCCGCGCTTCGCGCGGATTGCCCATAAGGTTGAGTTCCGCTCGCTGGACTTGAGAGGAGAAAGCAAAAAACAGGTAAAACCACTATACTTATCCACAGCCTGACGCATCGCGAAGGGCTACAAACCCCTGGTCAAAATTCAATCGGCACAGGTGGTCAAAATTCGGTCGGCGCCAACAGTCGCCTTCTCCCGGCTCGGCTGATTCGCATAGAAGATCGCCACCTGCCGCACCGGTGTCTTCTCCGGCGTGCGCAGACATCGATCGCGAAGCGTGCACGGCACACAACTTCGCTTGGCTCCGGTGAACTTGTGATACTTCAGGCCCTTGGCCTGCGCGTTGACCCCGTTGCTGTACAGCCGCTCGCCCGCCGGGCACACGCAGTGATTCGCCTCGATGTCGGGCTTAAAGTCCTTCGGCCCGAACAACTGCGGCTTGGGATCGTTGGTGGCCTTGTTGTACAGAGCCTCGGGCTTGTCTCGGTGTTTGCCCTGGTCGGCCAAGCGCTCGTCGCGCTTTCTCATGCCATTGTCGGCAATCATCGCCGGTATGCTCTTCTCCTGCAGCGCCTTCACGTTGGCATCGCTGTGATACCCCGCATCGGCCGCGATCACCGTCTGCTCGGTGCTGTAGGGCTTGGCTTGCTCGATCATCGGCAGCAGCGCGGTCTGCTCGCTCCCACTGCCCAGCACATCGGCCGCTACGATCACTTGATTCGCGCTGTCCACGGCCGCCTGCGCCGCGTAGCCTTGCAGCACCCCCTTGCTCGTGGCCATCTTCGCGCTCTCGGGATCGGTCACGTTGCTCTTGAGCTCTTCGCCCTTCGCATTGAGCCTGGGCTCGGTCTTCGCGACGAACTCGCGCGTCACCTGTGCCTCCTTGCGAATCCGCTGCACCTGCGCCTGCCGCCTCTCATCGAGCGCCTGCTCGCCCGCGCTATCGTCCTGCCGGCAGTGCGCCGCGATGATCTTGGCCGCCGCCTTGTCCAACCGATCGGCTCGGTGCAGCAACTCGGCGTGCGTGCCGCTGCGCTCCTTGCTCGCGTTGCTCGGCAGCTTAACCCCATCGATGGCGAACAACTCGCGCCCGATCAGACCGAGCCGATCGCAGGTCATCAGCACCTGCGTAAACAGCGGCTGAATCTGATCGCCCAACTCGCGCACAAACTTGGCGATGTGCCCGTAGCTCGGCGCCAAGTCCCCGCTCATCGCCATGAACTGCACATTGCGCTCACACGCCTGTTCGATCGAGCGGCTGCTGATCAGCCCTCGCGAATACGC
>JANORY010000485.1:0-2737 GCA_031415535.1 Burkholderiales bacterium
TTGGCCGGCACCGACGGATGTGCCGTGACGACCAGGGGCACGTTGACGACGTTGGAGATCGCTGCAAAGTCAGTGTCGATGTTGTACGGCGCACGACCCGCTTGCGCGAGCGACAGTGACGCCAGCCCGAAGGTGATGTTGTGCATCAAGATCGTGTAGCCATCGGGTGCTGCCTTGGCGACGACATCGGCACCGATCGAGCCGCCGGCGCCCCCCCGGTTTTCGACCGTGACCGGTTGCCCCATTGATTCGCTCATGCGTTGCGCCACCAATCGCGCAACCACATCGGTCGTGCCGCCTGGTGGGAAAGGTACGATAATTTTGATCCCCTTGACCGGGAAACTTTGCGCCAGGGCGGGGCCTGTGCTGAAGGCAAACAAGGTCAGAACACCCATTGTCAGGCTACCCAACAGCCGCCTGCTTATTGTCCGACTGCTGAGTGACCAAACAAGCGCGCCGATTACCGAACGCCGTTTTGAATGGCCGGATCTGCGATGCTGACTGAACTTCGAGCTGAGCAATATCGACATTTTGTCTCCTGAAATTATTGCGCCAAGTGTTCGACTTGTGCATCGAAAGTGTATTCCACTTAGGGTTGAAGCAAAAAACTGCGCACCGGTATCAACCAGCGCTCCGGCGCCTCTTCATGCGGCAAATGGCCAAGGTCGTCGAGTATCACCAATTTATTGTTCGGTATCGCAGCCGCGTAGTCGGCGGAATTCGCTAACGGAATCATCCCGTCCTGGCGTCCCCAGAGTAACAAGGTCGGTGCCGTAATACGTTTGAGCAAGGGCACCGGATCTTGCAAAACGGGCGCAACCAGCACCAATTGGTTGACGCGCTGCGGGTGTATGGCCGCAAAGGTCCAAGCGATCCGGCCGTCAATCGAGTTGCCAATCACGCTCTTTCGCTCAATCTTCAATTGATCGAGCAAGGCCACCATCGGTTCGAGCGTGCGGCGGTCCGAGTAATTGTCGGTCGGGTCCGGACTGCTCAGGCCGCTGCCAGGCAAGTCGATCCGAATAACGCGCAGATCGCGCGACAATACTTCTGCCCACGGCTGCCAGGTGTGCAGGCTGGCACCGAAACCGTGCACAGATCACGGTGCGGCGTCAGACGGTGCAGAAGATTTGATTCGTTCATGCCCGCATCCTACCTAAATGCGAAACCCCGTGCGTCTGATGAGTCAACGCCGCAATGAGTTAAAGTAAGACGTCGAAGAAATTCCCCGCAACACAGCGCCCGTAACACAGCCTGCCCAGCACAGACCTTGCAACACCGCACTACCGAGCTCGATTCCCGAAAGTAATGACCATGGCCATTCGTGTTGCCCTTCATCATAAGACCAGTTACCGGTACGATCGCTCGGTTACGCTCTCGCCGCACCAGGTTCGCTTGCGTCCTGCACCACATTCGCGCACGCCGATTCTCTCGTATTCGCTGTCGGTCGACCCGGCGCTTCATTTCATCAACTGGCAACAGGACCCTTATGGCAACTACATCGGTCGATTTGTATTTCCGGAGCCAACCCGCAGTCTGAGCTTTACCGTCGATCTGGTCGCCGATCTGACGGTCATCAATCCGTTTGACTTTTTTGTTGAAAAAGAAGCGGAGCACTTCCCGTTCAGCTACGACGCGCAACTTCGCGCCGAACTCTCGCCCTATCTGCAAGCAGACCCTGCCGATCGGCTGATGCAGGACTGGCTCGACCGATTTCGCGCCGAATTGGCCGGCAAACCGATGGTGACCATCGACTTTCTGGTGTTCATCAATCAACGACTGCAAAAAGACATCGGTTACCTGGTCCGCATGGAACCGGGTGTGCAGACACCCGAGCAGACCCTGGCGCTGGCCTGCGGTTCCTGTCGCGATACGGCCTGGTTGATGGTGCAACTGATGCGACATCTGGGTCTGGCCGCGCGCTTTGTCTCCGGCTACTTGATTCAATTGGTGGCTGATCAAAAATCGCTGGACGGGCCCTCCGGTACCGACCGGGACTTCACCGACCTGCACGCCTGGACCGAGGTTTATCTGCCGGGCGCTGGTTGGGTCGGGCTCGACGCCACCTCGGGCTTGTTTGCCGGCGAGGGCCACATACCTTTGGCCTGCACGGCTGTGCCGTCATCAGCCGCACCGGTCAGCGGTCTCGCCGATTTCGCCAATGTTGAGTTTAGCCATGAGATGAAGGTGACCCGGATTCATGAAGATCCGCGCGTTACCAAGCCGTATTCAGAGTCCGAGTGGGCGGCGATCGACCACCTTGGCCATGCAGTAGACGCCGAGTTGCAAGCCAACGATGTCCGGCTGACCCAGGGCGGCGAACCGACCTTTGTGTCGGTCGATGATATGGAAGGCGCGGAATGGAACATCGCTGCGCACGGCGATACCAAGCGTCGCCTGGCCGGTGAACTGCTGCTCAAGCTGAAGGCATTGCATGCGCCCGGCGGCGTACTGCATTACGGTCAGGGAAAATGGTACCCGGGCGAGCCGCTGCCGCGCTGGGCCTTGAATGTATTCTGGCGTCGCGACGGCGTGCCGGTCTGGCAAGACTCGAGCCTGCTGGCCAGCGACGAAAGCCAGGACACTTACCAAGCCGACGACGCCCTGCGATTCGCGCACGCCCTGGTCGCCCGCCTGGGCCTGCATTCAGCATGCCTGATCCCGGCCTACGAGGACGTGACACAGCAACTGTTGCTCGAACAGGCATTGCCGCACAACATCGATCCGATGCGGGCCA
>JANORY010000486.1:0-1028 GCA_031415535.1 Burkholderiales bacterium
TCTCACCTCTCACTTTCTCACGTCTCACTTTTGGGTACTGGATTTTATGGGTTTTTTACTGCAATATGGTTTGCAGGTTTGCAGTAAATAATGCAAATTTATTTCTCTCCTTACGCACTCAAACCCGCCGCCACGCACGCACTTTTTAATTGCCGCCTTTCCGTTCTTTTGAACGAATTTTCAACTGGCCATTTTCATGAATCGAACCACGAGCCTGCATCGACTTTCGACTGAAAAATTCGACCTCCTCGTCATCGGCGGCGGCGCGTCGGGGGCCGGTTGCGCACTCGACGCAGCGATGCGCGGGCTGAAAGTGGCCCTCGTCGAAGCCGACGATTTCGCCAGCGGAACGAGTTCAAAAAGCACCAAACTCATCCACGGCGGCGTGCGATACCTCGAACAGGCCATCAAAAAACTCGATTTCGGCCAGCTCAAACAGGTTCGACACGGCCTCGCCGAACGCCGCACGATGCTCGAAAGCGCACCTTTTCTGGCTCGTCCGCTCGAACTCGTCACGCCCTGCGGCTCGTGGTTTGAGCAGTTTTATTTTTTCGTCGGCCTCCGGATTTACGACCTCCTCGCCGGTCGGCGAAACCATTTGCCAGCCAGCCGATGGCTTTCAAAAAAGGAAATTTTACAAAAAATGCCGGGCCTCAAACGGGCTGGCCTGGCGGGTGGCGTGAGCTATTTTGATGGCCAATTTGACGATGCCCGATATGCACTTTTGCTCGTAAAAACAGCTTCGAAAAATGGAGCCGTCGTTTGTAATCACCTGAAAATCAGCGCGTTCCGTAAAAACTCTGTCGGTCAACTCGAATCGGCGGAGGTCGAAAACCGGCTCACCGGCGAGCAATTTTCAATCGCAGCCGACTGCTTTTTGAACTGCACCGGCCCCGCCGCCGATGCCATCCGAAAACTGGCCAACGAAGCCGCCGAGCCGCGCCTCCGACCCTCAAAAGGCGCACACATCTTGATTTCGGATTTCGGATTGCGGATTTCGGATTTTCCCCAATCCGGAATCCGAAATC
>JANORY010000487.1:0-1146 GCA_031415535.1 Burkholderiales bacterium
CGAAAACGGCTTGCCGACGTGCCGCAAATTATCCGTTTGAACTGGCTCGACCGCCTGCTCGTCAGCCGAATCGAGGCAAAAACGGAGGCCATCGCCGCCTCGCTCGAACGAACCGGCGGCCATTGGGAACAGGTTTTCTGGGAAAAACTGGCCTGGAATTTTGGCCTCAAAATCAACGCCGAGCCGTTTGAATTGGTCGCCAAATCATTGACAATCACCATTTTAGCCAAACACAAGGACTCGCTTTTTCAGCTCGAAGCCCTGCTTTTCGGGCAGGCCGGTTTGCTCGACGGCGAGTTCGTAGAGGACTATCCGCAGCGGCTCAAAAAGGAGTTTCATTTTTTGAAACACAAATATGGCCTCGCCCCGCTCGACGGCAGCCTGATGAAATTTCTACGTCTCCGCCCGCCCAATTTTCCGACCATCCGGCTGGCCCAACTCGCCTGGCTGATTCACGAATCGGCCCATCTTTTTTCCAAAATCATCGAGGCCCGCAGTTTTCGAGAACTCGAAAACCTGTTTCACGCCGAGGTCAGCGAGTATTGGCAGACGCATTTTGTGTTCGACAAACCGTCGGCCAAACGGGCGAAAACGCTGGGCCGCGACCGTTTTCACCTCCTTCTGGTGAATACGATTGCGCCGTTCCTCTTTTTTTTCGGGAAAACAAAAGGCCGCGACGACCTCGCCGACCGGGCACTGCGGCTGCTCGAAGACCTGCCAGCCGAGTCAAATTCGGTCATCGAAAACTGGGCAGCAGCGGGGCTGACGGCTCAAAATGCCTATCAATCGCAGGCTCTTTTGCAGTTGTCGCGGCATTTCTGTGCCGAAAAACGGTGCCTCGATTGTCAGATTGGGCATTTTTTGTTGAAGTGAAAATCAGTTGGAGCCGCCGGTTTTTGCCCCACTTTTTTCCAGAATTTCATGGCGCGTGGCCAGCATTTTTTTCAAAAACGGCTCCTTTTTTTCGCTGAAAAATTGGGTCTTCAAATGTTCAAAAAGCCGTTCAGCCACGAGCCGCCATCGCCACGCCAACCAGCCGACCGGCAAGGTGGCCAACACGCAACCCATTGACTGCCACCCATTTAACTCAAAAAAACGGGCCGCCCGGAACACTCCGAAAAACAGCAGCGGCACCGTGAAAAACAG
>JANORY010000488.1:0-2002 GCA_031415535.1 Burkholderiales bacterium
ATCTTCGGCACCAAACACTGACGAGAATGCGGCACTGACGGGACTACTGAAACGCCTGAATACCAGTCTGCGCGCGGCCGAGAATCAGTGCGTGTACGTCATGAGTACCCTCGTAGGTGTTCACCACTTCGAGATTCAGCATATGTCGAATGACACCGAACTCGTCGCTGATGCCGTTGCCACCCAGCATATCGCGCGCCAGCCGGGCAATGTCGAGCGCCTTGCCGCATGAGTTGCGCTTCATGATCGAGGTGATCTCGACTGAGGCGATGCCTTCGTCTTTCATGCGACCCAAGCGCAGGCAGCCCTGCAGACCCAGGGTGATTTCGGTTTGCATGTCGGCGAGTTTTTTCTGGATCAATTGATTGGCCGCTAACGGCCGACCGAACTGCTTGCGATCCAGTACATACTGACGCGCGATATGCCAGCACGACTCGGCGGCACCCAGCGCGCCCCAGGCAATTCCGTAGCGCGCTGAATTCAGACAGGTAAACGGACCCTTCAGGCCTTCAACGCCAGGCATTAACTGGTCGATTGATACGTCAACACCATCCATCACGATCTCGCCTGTGATGGAGGCGCGCAGGCCAAATTTGCCGTGAATCTTTGGCGCACTCAAGCCGGGCATACCTTTTTCAAGGATAAAGCCCTTGATGCGTCCGTCGTGGTCGCCGCCGACGCATTTCGCCCAAACCACAAAGACATCGGCAATCGGCGAGTTGGAGATCCACATTTTTGCGCCGGACAATTTGTAGCGGCCGTGCTCGTAACGAGCGCGGGTTTCCATCGAGCCTGGGTCGGAGCCGTGATTCGGCTCGGTCAGGCCGAAGCAACCGATATATTCACCGCTTGCCAGCTTTGGCAGGTACTTGCGCCGCTGCGCTTCGTTGCCAAATTCGAAGATCGGCACCATCACCAAAGAGCTTTGAACGCTCATCATTGAACGGTAACCAGAATCAACCCGCTCGACTTCACGCGAGATCAGGCCATAACAAACATAGTTCAGGCCCGGGCCGCCGTACTCCTCCGGAATAGTCGGGCCGAGCAGGCCAAGCGCACCCATTTCGCGGAAAATTCCCGCATCGGTTTTTTCATGTCGAAAGGCTTCCAACACGCGCGGCTGCAGCTTCTCCTGACAATAGGCTTGTGCCGCCTCGCGCACCATGCGCTCTTCTTCGGTCAATTGGGTGTCCATCAATAGGGGATCTTCCATTCTTAAGTCGGCTTTGCTGTCGGCTTTGCTGGCGGCTTGGTGCAGGGATTTGGAGTCGGTATTGGAATTCATGATGATCGGGCTCTTTCGTTCGTGCCTGGGCTGGCGCGGGCCTGGAAACGTGCTGCCCCCTATTGTATCGTCGGGCAGGGCGCACGGCGCAGACGCATCACGTCCGTTGAAGGACTATGGCGTTTCACATCACCGGTCCGGAATTATCGCGGTGACTTCAATTTCCAGCTTGGCTCGGTCTTCGATCAGGGCGGTAACTTCGATCGCGGTCATGGCCGGGAAGCTGCATTCACCGTTCGGCATGCGCATCAGCTCGCGATAACTGGCACCAATCGCCTTGCCGGCCGCCAGATATTCCTTTTTACTGGTCACATACCAGGTCATTCGAACAATATGTTCCGGGCCAGCCTGCGCCTCCTTCAGGACCGCCAGAATATTGATTAGTGCCTGCCGGGTTTGCTGGGCGAAGTCGTCGCTTTCAAACTGACAATGCTCGTTCCAGCCGATTTGTCCGGCGACATGAATGCTTAATCCGCGTGCCGCCATGCCGTTCGAATAACCGCGCGGTTTTGCCCAGTTCTCGGGCTGTAATACCTTATGCATTTGAAAAATTCCTTTTAATAAGTTCAAAGGTCGGTTCGGACTTTCCAGAGTTCAGGGAACAGCACCACATCGAGCTTTTTGCGCAGGTAGGCGACGCCCGCCGTCCCACCGGTCCCCGCCTTAAAACCAATGATGCGTTCAACCGTTGAAACATGGCGAAACCGCCATAGCCGG
>JANORY010000489.1:0-2164 GCA_031415535.1 Burkholderiales bacterium
GTAAATTTGCGCCGCGCAGCATAGCCCAGCCCTGCCGATTGGCCAAGCGATCAGCTAGACGAATGTATTGACTGGCAGCCTGTCAGTCCGACAGGCTGCTGGTGTAGCGTTTCATCAGCTCGACAGACCCTGGTGCTCGGCCTGACGCCGGGCAAGGACATCCCGCAGCCGGCGCGGCGACAACGGCTTGAGTAGCACCGGCAAACCGCTCTGACGCAGCTCGGCCAATCGCTCGGGCCGGGTGTTTCCGGTCAGGATCGAAATCCGCAGCCCCGGCGACTCAGCCGCCAGCCAGCGCGCGATCTCCAGGCCCGATTCGGCCTTGCCGAGCATGTCATCAATCAACGCTACATCGATCGGGGCACCCGCTCGTAAGATGGCTCGCACCTCCTCGAGTGATTCGACGAACATGGCCTCGACGCCCCAGGCCTGGAACTGTTGGCTCATGGCCTCGCACACCAACGGATCGTCGTCCACGATCAACACGCGGCAGCCCGCGACCGTGACTTCCTGGTCCTCGATTTGCACGGAATCATCCGTTGCACAGTTGGCCTTCGCCGGCGCCTGCACCGTTGGAATCACGAACTCGAAACGGCTGCCCAGCCCGACCGCGCTCGTCAGCATCAGTTCGACGCCGAGCAGGTTGCTGATGCGCCGAGCGATCGCCAGCCCCAGCCCGACGCCCTTGCCGCGGCGGCGCGCCGGATTGTCCAGTTGCACGAACTCGCCGAAGACCTTGTCCTGGTCTTCGGGGGCGATGCCCGGGCCGGTGTCGACCACGGCCACCCTGAGCCCAGCGCTGGTACTTTCGCAGATCACGGTTACGGAACCCCGCTCGGTGAATCGGACCGCATTCGACAGCAGGTTGCGCAGCAGACGTTCGATCAGCAGCATGTCTGTCTGAACCGTCGCCGCCGGTGCGCTCACCGCCAGCGCCAGCCCCTTCTGGCGGGCCTGCGGCTCGATCTCCTGCTTCAGCTCGTTCAACAGTACATCGAAACGGAAAACGGTCGGCTCGGGCTTGACCACGTCGGCGTCGAACTTGGACAGATCGAGCAGGCTGTTGAATTGGTCTTCCAATACACCCGCAGTGAAGGTCACCCGCCGATGAAGTGTTCGAGCCTCATCGCCATGTACGTGCGATTCCAGCGAACCGAGAAAGAGCATCAGCGCATGCAGAGGCTGGCGCAGATCGTGGCTGGCGGCGGCCAGAAAACGCGACTTGGCGAGATTGGCCTCGCGCGCCGCTGCAGAAGCTTCATTGGCTGCATCGCGGGCAATCTGCAGCTCGGCTTTCTCCTGCTGCAGTGCCGCCAGGGCCTGGTTCTTCTCCGACTCCTCGGCAAAGCGCCTGCGAACCAGTTGCTCGTACTGGGTTGCAAAGGTGATCAGCATCCAACCGAGGAACAGCGGCAGCAGCGCCAGGATCATCGACTTGCCCTGGCCCCATAATGCCCAGCCGAGCGACAGCGAAATCAGATTGACCGGCGCTGCCACGAGGAATGCCGGCCGATAACCGGCCGTGGTTGCGACGCCGCCGGCGGCTATCCCCACTTGAACGACAGTCAAAATGGCTTGGTCGAGCAAATCGAGATACGCGAAGAACAGCAAGGGAACCAGGCCCATGCAAATGCCCGTCGCACTGGCCAGTATCACGAAGAAACGCAGACTTGCCCGCACATCGCGATGAGGATCACGCAGCGTCCGGCGGGCATAAAGCGTTCGAACGACCGACAGCGCGATGTACACGGTCGCCAGCGGCAGCGTCAGCCACGTCGGCGCCTTGTCCCATGCTATCCAGGCGGTAAATACCGCCGCGACGACCGCCGGCAAGATCGAGCGCTTCGCATGCCGACACAAAAGCTCGAGCTGCTCGGATTCCAGCGCGGCGGCGGCGTCAGCAAGGCTTAGGGTAGTCGGCATGACTGAGGCTGTTCGCGCATCGAAGTTAACAGGCACGACTGCACGCGGCTGGCGATCAATCATGTGCGCGTCAAGCCTTGGCGCGAGGCCTCGACGACCAACTGCATGCGGTCACGAAACCCCAAAATCTGCAGCACCGTCGACACCTGATTCTTCGCGGTGCTTTCCGAAATATTGAGCCGCCGCGCAACCTCCTTGATGTGCAGACCCGAAAGAATGCAGTCGAAGGTGTCGCGCTGGC
>JANORY010000490.1:0-4266 GCA_031415535.1 Burkholderiales bacterium
TTCGTCGGCTCGGGCGGCATCAGCACCGCCAACCGTTTGATTGCCGAGTTGCAACTGACACCGTGGATGTTGTTGGCACTGATGATGCTGATCCTTTTTATCGCCGGATTTTTCCTCGACTGGATTTCCATCGTTCTGATCTTTGTGCCGATTTTTACGCCCCTGATCAAGGCCGCCGGCTTCGATCCGGTCTGGTTCTGCATCCTGTTCCTGATCATGATTCAAACCAGTTACCTGACGCCACCGATGGCGCCGGCGATTTTTTACCTTCGTGCGGTCGCTCCGCCAGCAATCACCATCGGTCATATGTACCGAGGGGTAGTACCGTTCATAGCCCTGCAGATTCTGACGCTGATTGCGGTCATGGTCTGGCCAGGGCTTGTGACGTGGTTACCCAGCGTGATCCTGCGATTAAGGTGAGAGATTAAGCAGAAAGGAGTTGAACTGAAATGACACCGCAAGAAATTCTGTCGATATCACCAAAGGTCTTGACCCAAACTCAACGTGAGCATTATTTTGAAGAAGGTTATCTGTTGCTTGAAGGCGTGATCAACGCGCACTGGCTGGGACGCCTGCGCGCCGCGACTGATCAATTGGTCGAGCAAAGTCGGCAGGTGATCAAAAGCGACAAGGTGTTCGATCTCGAGCCGGGACATCGGCCAGATGCACCGCGCTTGCGGCGCGTCTCGAATCCGGTTGAACATCATCCGGCGTTTTGGGACTACATCAATCAATCCTTGGTACCGGATATTGTTGCCGATCTGGTCGGCGGCGATGTCAAATACCATCATTCCAAGTTGAACTTCAAATGGGCGGCCGGCGGTGAAGAAGTCAAGTGGCACTACGATATCGGCTTTTGGCCGCACACCAACTACTCGCCGCTGACCATTGGCACTTATCTTTACGACTGCGGCATGGATCAGGGTCCGCTCGGCGTCCTGCCGGCCAGCCACCAAATGGAGCCCTTGCCGTCGCAGTATGACGACTCGGGCCAGTGGACGGGATGTTTATCTGAGGCCGATGTTGCCAAACTGGATGTGTCGCGCACCCAATACCTGACCGGGCCGGCCGGTTCGCTAACCTTGCATAATTGCCGGATGATGCATTCGTCACCGAAAAATCAGTCGGATCTGGGTCGACCCCTGCTGCTCTACACTTTATCCTCCGCCGATGCCTTCCCGTATACCGGCAATCCGATCCGCTCCAAATACGAGCAGACGATTCTGCGCGGCAAGTCGGCGCAGTTTGCGCATCACGATCCAAGGCCCTGTCGGATGCCGCCAGATTGGTCGGGCGGCTATTCCTCGATTTTCGCGTTGCAGCAACAGGAAGCGGCCAGCGCGCCAGCACCTTAGGCGCTTGCAAATGGCGGGCGAAAAACTTACCGATCTCGCCTATCAGCGTATTGAAGAACTGATCGTCACCTTGCGCCTGGCACCCGGCGAGGCGGTGTCCGAGTATCAGTTGTCCGAGCAGCTTGGCATTGGCCGCACGCCGGTGCGCGAGGCGCTGCAACGCCTGTCCCGTGAGAAACTGGTGGTGATTCTGCCGCGTCGAGGTGTCATGGTTTCGGCGATTAATGTCAAGGAGCAACTGCGTCTGCTCGAAGTGCGTCGCGAAGTCGAACGTTTGGTCGTGCGCAGCGCCTCGCGTCGCGCCAACGCGGAGGAATACGCGCGATTCGCGGCCCTGGCAGTGTTGTTTGATGCCAGCGGCGCCGCCAATGACGATGTCGAATTCATGCGCGCCGACCGCGATTTCAACGATCTTTGTCTGCAAGCAGCGCGCAATGATTTTGCCAGTGGCGCGATGAGTCTGATGAACGGCCTGTCACGCCGCTTTTGGTATCAGCATTACAAGCAGGCCGCCGATCTGCCGCAAACCGCGCGCCTGCATGCGGCGATTGCGCAGGCGATTGCCAAAGCCGACGCGGACGGTGCAGCGCGAGCGCTCGATAATCTGTTGGATAATATCGAGTTGTTTACCCGCGCGACCTTGAGCCCGGACCTTTGACTGGTACACCGCCGCTAATGACCGAGACCGCCAGAATGTCCCAAGCATTGATTCGTTATACCTTCGCGTGCACTTTGGCGTTCCTGTGCGCATCACTCTTGCTGAACAGCACACCGGTAGAGGCCCAGAGTGCCTACCCGGTCAAGCCGGTGCGAATCATGGTCGGTGCGAACGCCGACGGTGGCACTGACATCATCGCGCGCATGCTGGCGGAAAAATTCAGCGACGGACTCAAGCAGCAATTTCTGATCGAGAACCGGCCGGGCGCATCGAACACCATCGCCGCCGATCTGACCGCCAAGGCCAATCCTGACGGCTACACCTTGCTGGCGGCTACCAATACCGGCCAGGCCATCGCAGCGCACCTAATTAAATTGAGCTTCGACCCGCTGAAAGATCTGCTGCCGGTCGGTTTGATCGTGACCGTGCCCAATGTGCTGGTAATCAGCCCGAGCGTGCCGGCCGCCAATGTTCGCGAACTGGTGGCGTTAATGAAAGCCAAGCCGGACGAATTCAAGTTCGCCTCCTCTGGCGTCGGCAGCACTCAACATATTGCTGGCGAGGCGTTCAAAAGCCTGACCGGCGTCAAGATGATTCATGTGCCCTACAAGGGCAGCAGCCAGGCACACCTCGATCTCATCTCGGGTCAGGTACAGGTCATGTTCGATACCACCTCGTCGGCGATGGCCCAAATCCGCGCTGGCAAGCTAAAGCCTTTAGCAATCACGATGACGTCGCGCTCGCCCGAGTTGCCGACGCTGCCAACCATTTCCGAAGCGGGTTACGCCGGTGCCGAAATGTCGACCTGGTATGGTCTGTTCGTCACCGCCGCAACACCGCCCGATGTGCTCGAGAGGCTCACTCGCGAACTGGAGCGAGTGCTGCAGTTGCCCGACATACAAGCCAAGTTACGCGGCCTGGGCGGTGAGCCCGGCGGCATGAGCCGCGCGCAGTTTGGTGAGTCGCAGAAGGCGGAGTACGAGCGTTTTGGCAAGTTGATTCGTGACGCCGGCATTCGGATTGATTAAGCGGGGAGCGGCTGCTCCGACACCCTTTCTCATTGCAACGCCCGCGTGCTACCAAGTCGTTGGAGGGTTGAAGCGAAGCGGCAGCTCTGGGGCGCTCTTAACCGATCGATCGAAAACGGTGCAGTAACACGGTCGCGGCCAGCGCGGCAAACAACGCCGATACAAACGCCAGCCACTTCCATTCGGTGAACTGAAACAACAAGGTCATCGTCAAAAAGAATCCGACAAATCCGAACAAGCCGTTGGCAAAACCGCGCAGCAAGTTGACCGTAGCCTGATGGCCATACAGGGCCAGCGTGAAGCACGGCAAGATGCTGCCGGTAATCGGCCAGGCCAGCAACAAGCCGCTGGTGCGAGTCGAGAAATAGGTCGAGCCTTGGCTGATCAGAGCGCCCATCAGCAAGGCCGCGAGCATCCGGCACAACAATTCGCTGGTCGGTACGGCAACACCGCCGGCAGTAGCCGAGTCGACTTTTGGCATCAACCAAAGCGCCAGTGGCGGTGCAGCCAATGCCAGAAACACGCTGACGAGGGTCGGGATTTCCGGTTGTGTCACCAGCCAGCCGATCAGCACAAAACTCAGCCCGGCGCAGCCCAAGCTTATCGACCAGTGATAACGTCGCGACATCCAAGCGAAACAGACAATATGGCTGAGTGCCGCCGGTACTGCCGTCAAAGTGGCCTGGCTGATGTGCGCCACAAAGCGGGTCGAGTGATCGAGCATCAACACAATAATGATCGGCCCGGCGATTAACGGCAAGCCTGACACAATGCCACCAATGCCATGGCCAAAGCGGCGCGACACCAGCGTTGCAGCCAGAATAGAAAACGGAATCAGACTGAGTTTAAGCGCGTCCAAACCGTGTCCCCAGAACTAACCCGCGCACTGAAATTCAGGCACCTGCTGCGTTGCCCCTTGACCCGCCGTTGCTCGATACGCTACTGCCTGATACGGTTGTGTCCGATAAGTCTATGCACACTGCATCTGTGTCGGATCCGCCGGTGTTCGATATATAACTACCCGATTTGCCGCCGTGTTTTTCGAGCAAACGAATGTCGGTCATAGTCATGCCGCGATCAACCGCCTTGCACATATCGTAAATCGTCAGCAAGCCGATCTGAACAGCGGTTAACGCTTCCATCTCAACGCCGGTCTTGCCAGTACATTCGACCGTGGCACTGAGCTCGATCGATGATTCGGTGTCATCAATCGTTATCTCGACCG
>JANORY010000491.1:0-13221 GCA_031415535.1 Burkholderiales bacterium
TGCGCCGCCACCTTCAGCGCTCTTTGCGCCCAGGCCGGGGATACCTGTAGCGCAGGCTGACAAGAGTAACGCAGCCGTGGCCGAGATCAATAGTCCCCAGCTCGCCTCGGGCGTCGCCTTGAGTACTGGCTCCGGTGCCGACGCCATTGCCAAATCGACAGGGTTCGCTGCTTCAGATTTACAGTTTCGACGACTCACCACAACATTGCTCACTAAAATGATAGCCAAATGATGTTACCCAACAGATCTCGTTCACTAAAACGATCTACAACATTTTAACCTCCGGCAACATTGCTTGGGACGCCTGAATCAACATAACGGACTCGAGTTGAGATCTTGCAGGCCATTCTGTGAGTTTTCTACTCGACACCCATGTGGTCTCGGAATGGACCAAGCCTGGCCCAAATCCAGGCCTGATGAATTGGCTCTCGGCGGTCGACGAAGATCAGGTTTTCCTCAGTGTCGTAACGATTGCCGAACTACGCCACGGTATTGAGCGTCTATCGGCTGGCCGGCGTCGCGACCGACTTGACAAATGGCTCAGCGATGAACTCTTGTTGCGCTTTGAAGGGCAGGTACTCGCGGTGAATCCCGAGATTGCGCAGAGCTGGGGCCGATTGGTTGCGCGCTGTGAAGCGCAAGGGCACCCGATCAACGCGATGGACGCGCTGATTCAATCGCGCAGCCGCGTCTCGATTTTCACTTCCGAATGCAGCGTGTTGTGCACCGGGCAGCGATCGGCGATTGCCAGCAGCTTTTCTCGGGTAGCTTCGTCGAGCCCCGCTGGCAAACGGATTTCGCGCTCGAAGACGTCGATCTTTTGCGGCTTGGCTTCGGACGAGGCGCTGTCGGTCGCATGTATTTTCGAGTGACGAGTTGCGACCGTCACATTGGCCAGCTCGATCCCCTTGAGTCGCGCGTACATCTGCAGCGTCATCACCGTGCAACTGGCCAAGGCGGCCGACAGCATTTCATAGGGGCTCGGACCGACATCAGCGCCGCCGACCGAGACGGGTTCATCGGCGATGAACTCGAACCCGTTGGCGTTGATTCGGGTTGCCAACTTGGCGTTTGCATCAAGACTCGCGACCACTGTATTGTCTTCGGTCAACATCGGCGACGTCGGCGTTTGATATTCACCCAGATAACGACCGACCCAGGCCGAGATCAAATGAGCCGCGTATTCGGCGTCGCCGGGATTCATCAACAAATGATCAGCGCGGTCCAGGCTGACAAAACTTTTCGGATGTTTCGCAGCCTGATAAATCGCTTGCGCGTTCGCGACCTCAACCGTGTCGTCGATCGGCGAGTGCATAACCAGCAACGCCTTCTTTAATCGCGGCAAGCATTGCAACATCGGTTGCGCACTGAAGTCATCGAGCATTGATTTACGAATCAGAAACGGCCGCCCGGCCAGCACGACCTCAGCCTGCCCGTCGGCCTCGATGGCCGCACGATGTTCTGCAAACAGATGGGAAGCATGATCGGGCTCGGCGGGCGCAGCAATGCTGACCACCGCCAGCGCGCTGTCGATACTTAAAGCCGCGCGCAACACCGCAGCACCACCCAGCGAATGACCAATCAGAAGCTTCGGTGCCTGAAAGTGAGTGGCCAGAAAGTCGGCCGCCGCCTTGATATCGCTGATATTGGTCGAGAAGCTGGTGTCACCAAATTGGCCATCACTTTGCCCGAGGCCGGCAAAATCGAAGCGCAACGCAGCAATGCCCGCAGCGGCCAGTTGCTGGCAAATCACATTGGCGGCACGAATGCTCTTGCTACAGGTAAAGCAATGCGCAAACACTGCGTAGGCGCGCGGCTCACCGCGCCCGGGCAAGCTCAGATTACCTGAGAGCGTCAGGCCGAATGCGTTTTGAAATCGGATTGCGAGTCGTTTCATTTTTTTGCCTTTCTCATCGGCATGTAATTCTCGCCTGCCGGTTCTTCATTTCTGCCATTCGTCCAATAAGAACCCTCTGAACAAGTTCTCAAGGTCGCACCGCCAGCAGCGGCGTCCTGTACACGCCCTTGGGCAAGCTGCCCGGCGCGTGCAGCGTGAGCTTGACACGAACTTGCAATTGCGTGCGCACCTCAGCCTCGATCAATGCAATGAGTTCTGCAAATTGCGCTTCAAAAACGCCTGACGCCACCTCAAGATCAATCGGGATCGGATCATCGAATCGAACTTGTGCGGCTGACGGTTTCCAGATTCGAAGCATCGGCTCGATACGGCCGGCAAATTTTGACGCAATCAGATCGCGGATCGCGGTCGGGAACACGTGCATGCCCTTGTAAATCAGCCTGTCATCGTGCGACGCTTCCATGGCGGCCAGTTGATTCGCCCAGATGTTCCTGATTTTGAGCGGATCCAAATTGTCGGTTTCGAATCGTTTGAAACAGTGTATTCCGTGCTGAAATACGTGGAGACCCTTATGACCTCTTGAACGTGGTTTCAGGTCGCAATCTTGAAACTATGGCCTCCAGGCTGCAAAGCACCTTGTCAGACACTCTGTCCAGCCAACCGGCGCGCTTGCGATTTGCCCTCTTGATCGTTTGCATGGGCAGCCTGCTCGGTCCACTCGATTCGTCGGTCAATGTTGCGTTTCCGGTCATCACCGCTCACTTTGGTCTGACGATCAGTGATATACAGTGGATCATTGCGTCGTACATCATCATTCAAAGCGGCTTGACCCTGGCCTTCGGCCAACTCGGCGACCTGTACGGCTATCGGCGGGTATTCCAAATCGGTATGGCCGGTTGTGCGATTACTCATCTGCTCTGCAGCCTGGCACCAACCTATCCGCTGTTGATTGCCGCCAGGGCTGCGCAAGGCATTACTGTCGGCTTGGCCATGGCTTGTGGACCGGCACTCGCCACCTTGCTGTTCCCGGCGCATTTCCGGCGCTCGATCCTGGCTCTCTACGTCATGTTGCTGGGCGCGGGCATTGCGCTCGGACCTTTGATAGGCGGCTTGTTGCTCGATCGCTTTGGTTGGCCCAGCGTGTTCTGGTTTCGCGCCCCCTGGGCCGTGCTGGTCTTGCTGCTGAGCGTCTGGCTGCCCGAGCCGCAACAAGTGAGACACGCCAAGCCGCGCTTTGATTATCTGGGTGCCCTGCTGCTGACCTTGACCCTGGCCAGTTTGATTTTGCTCATCAACCTGGCGCGCAGACCGGACGCTGGTCCGGGTTTACTGTTGCTGCTCGCTTGCTTGTTGGGTGCTTGTGGGTTCGCCTTTGTGTGGCACGAATCACGGTTCCCGCAGCCGATTCTTCATATCCGCTATCTGCGCGATGCTAACTTTCGACGTTTGCAATGCTCGTCTCTGGTACTGAGTCTCAGCGGATTCACGATTTTCCTATTGTTGCCGTACGCCTTCGATACCTACCTGAAATTATCGGCCAAAGAGATTGGCGTCATGCTCGCCCTGTCGCCAACCGGCGCGGTTCTGGCCGGTATGGCGGGCTCCTGGATACCGGCGCATTGGCCCGCCCGACGTCTGATGATTCCAGGTCTGTTGTTGTGCGCCACTGGCTTGGGCCTGGTCGCTGGACTGATTGCGTTCGGATCGATGTTATTGATCGGACTGGCGCTGGTTCTGACCGGCCTGGGCATTGGGCTTTTTCAAATTGGCTACATGGATCAGACGACCACTATTTTGCCGCCGCAAGAACGCGGCGTTGCCGGTAGCCTGTTAAACGTCACCCGCGTCGTCGGTGCCGTCATAGGCACCGCGACCATTACCTGGTTGCTCGAAGGCTGGCAACGCTATCGACCGGGAATCGCCGCCTTTGAGCTGACCTTCGCCTGCGTTGCAGCCGGGTTAGCCTTGTTCACCCTTTACTTTAGCCGGTTTCGAGCTGAACCGGTCAGAGCGGCTCCATAAGTCAGCGCCGCTCAATAAGTCAGAGCCGCTCAATAATAATGGCAGGCGCCATGCCGCCGCCGGCACACATGGTGACCAGGCCGCGTTTCAGGTCGCGGCGCTCGAGTTCATCGAGCAGGGTGCCAATCAGAATCGAACCGGTGGCACCAATCGGATGACCGAGCGCAATCGCGCCGCCATTGACGTTGACCTTGTCGCGATCCAATTTCAGATCACGCATGAATTTTTCGGCGACCACGGCAAACGCCTCGTTGATCTCGAATAAATCAATGTCGTCGATCGTGAGCCCGGCCTTGGCCAGCACCCGACGCGCGGCCGGAACCGGCGCGTTCAGCATCAAGGTGGGCGAGTCGCCCATATTGGCCATTGCCACTACCCGGGCCCGAGGCTTCAGGCCATGTTTGCGGGCATAGTCGGGTGAGGCGAGCAACAGCGCAGCCGCACCATCAACGACGCCCGATGAATTGCCGGCGTGATGCACAAACTGAATCTTCAAGTCCGGGTACTTCTCGAGAATCAGACTGCGATAGGTGGTACCCCGATCGTCGAGCGGGAAATCCGCCAGCGCGGTAAACGCCGGTTTCAAACCGGCCAATACTTCCGCCGTGGTTTGCGGGCGAGGATACTCTTCCTTATCCAGCGCAAAGCTGCCATCAGCACGATGTACAGCGATCAGGCTTTTCTTGAATCGATCTTCGGCGATCGCCGCCGCCGCCCGCTTCTGGCTCTCGAGCGCCAACGCGTCAACGTCGGACCGGGATATTCCTTCGAGCGTGGCGATCGCGTCGGCACAAACGCCCTGGTGCGACTGCGGATGTTTGGCACGCAGGCGCAGATTGCCGCTGTCCATCATCAGCGGGCCTTCGTCATTGCGACGGCCCGGCATCGACATCATTTCGGTTCCACCGGCAACCACCAGGTCTTCCATGCCGGACATGATCGAGGCGGCCGCAAAATTGACCGAGGTAATCCCGGACCCACAGAATCGGTCCAGGGTGACGCCACTCGAGCGAACATCGTAACCGGCGTCGAGCGCCGCCATCCGTCCCAGGTCACCACTTTGCGCGCCGCGCTGCGAGCTGGTACCCCAGATAATGTCGCCGACATCGGCAGTATCAAAGCCGTTGCGATCGACCAGCGCCTTCAATACGGCAGCTCCCAAATGTTGCGGATGCATGTTGGTCAGCGCACCCTTGCCAAATTTGCCAATGCCACGTGGGGTACGGCAGGTGTCGATGATTAGGGCTTCGGGCATGAGGTCGTCTCCAGATGAGTGATTTCAAATAGTGTTTCGATTATCGCTTGGTCCAAGCCCAGAGGACCGGCTGCCGCCGGGCCGGCCGGCGTCATAATGAAACTTGACGATCAGAATCAATAATTACAAGATTGGAGCACTGACATGGCCTGGGACTTCGAAACCGACCCCGAGTTTCAATCGCAACTGGACTGGATGAACACCTTTGTCCGAAACCGGGTCGAGCCGCTCGATGAGGTGCTGGGCAGCCCCTACGACATCAAAAACCCGAACAATATCCGGCTGGTGCGTCCGTTACAGGCCGAAGTCCGCAAACAAGGACTGTGGGCCTGCCACTTGGGGCCTGAGTTGGGCGGCCAGGGTTATGGGCAATTGAAGCTGGGCCTGATGAACGAAATTCTCGGCCGCTCAGCGTTTGCTTCGACCGTATTCGGCTGCCAGGCACCCGATACCGGCAATGGCGAAATTCTGGCGCACTACGGCACACCGGAGCAAAAGCGGCGCTGGCTTGAGCCACTGCTGGCGAACGAGATTGTCTCGTGTTTCTCAATGACCGAACCACAGGGCGGCGCTGACCCGATGGTGTTTACCACCGGCGCTGTCCGCGACGGCGACTACTGGGTCATCAACGGCGAAAAATGGTTCTCATCAAACGCGCGCTATGCCGACTTCTTCATCGTCATGGTCGTCACCGATCCCGAAGCGCCGCCCTATCAGCGCCATTCGATGCTGATCGTTCCGGCCGACACGCCGGGTGTCGAAATCATTCGCGACGTTGGCCTGCAATCCGAAAAAATTGCCAGCCATGCGTACATGCGCTATCACAACGTACGAGTACCCGCCGATCATATGCTGGGCGGTGAAGGCCGCGCCTTTGCGGTGGCACAGACTCGTCTGGGCGGCGGGCGAATTCATCATGCGATGCGCACCATCGGCGAAGCCCGGATGATCTTCGACAAGGTCTGCGAACGCGTGCTGTCACGCGTCACCAAAGGTGAACGGCTGGCCGAAAAGCAGATGGTGCAGGAAAAGATTGCCGATTCCTGGATCGAGCTGGAACAGTTTCGCCTGCTGGTCTTGCGTACCGCTTGGCGAATCGACAAATACAAGGACTATCGGATGGTGCGCAAGGACATCGCGGCGGTCAAGACCGTCATGCCCAAAGTCCTGCATGACATCGCTGGACGGGCCTTGCATCTGCACGGATCACTAGGCGTATCGAGTGAAATGCCGTTTGTGAATAGTGTTATCAACTCGTACTATCTGGCGCTCGCCGACGGGCCGACCGAAGTGCACAAGATAACGGTCGCCCGGCAGGTCCTCGGTGACTATGAGGCGACTCAGGAGCAGTTCCCGGCCTACCATCTGCCTCGAGTTCGCGAACGTGCGATGGCACTGTATGGCGATCAACTGGAGGACCTGCAGCAACTGCTTTGAGGGTCAGGCCGCTCGCAGTCACCTAAACGGCATAATTGCGAGCAGGCTGCCAAGTTTCCCATTACAAAGTTTGATTTATAACTTATTGCAGGAGGGGATTTGAAAAACTCGCTGAGGTATTTGATTGCCGCCACTTGCATGTTTTTGGCGTTATGGGTCGAGTTACCAACGGCGCAGGCTCAAGCACCGGACTCGGCAAACCGATCCGTCAGTTGGGTGGTTGGTTTTGCACCCGGTGGAATCAGCGACCAGGGTACACGCTTCGTTGCCAAGGTCTTCGCTGAAAAGCTCGGCCAGCCCGTGGTGGTCGATAACAAGGCCGGCGCTGGCGGAATTATTGCGGCTGAGCATGTGATGCAGGCCAAACCCGACGGCAACACCATACTTTACGCATCGAGCGGGCCGTTCGGCAGTTTCAAAACGCTCTACAAGAAACTGCCGTTCGATCCCTTGACTTCGTTCACCTATATCCACGCGTTTGGATCGTCGCCACTGGTTTTGGTGGTGCCTACAAATTCGCCGCACAAGTCACTCAAGGATCTGGTGGTATTTGCCAAGGCAAATCCGGATAAGCTGACCTTCGGCTCTGTGGGTGCCGGCACTGCGGCGCATCTGGTGGCTGAATTGCTCGCAGCCAGCACGGGCACGAAGTTGACGCATGTCCCGTACAAAGGTTCTGCTCCGGCGATGATAGACCTGTTGGGTGGGAGACTTGATTTTGTCTTCGACTATTCGATTGTCGTCAAACCCCAGATCGAGGCGGGCAAGCTACGAGCGCTTGCGTCAACCGGCGCGCTCCGATTGCCGAGCCACCCTGACGTGGCGACAACGATCGAACTTGGCTATCCGGATGTTCAATTCACTGCCTGGGCGATGATCGTCGGGCCCGCTGGAATGCCTCAACCCTTGGTCGACCGGATGGCAAAGGCGTTCAACGAATCGCTGAAAGACCCGGCCGTTGTCAAATATCATGACGATCAAGGTGTCACGTTAATGCCAGACCTCAGTGGCAGCAAGCTTCGCGAGTTTGTTGTCATGGAACAGGCAAAGATGAAAGAGCTGGTCGAGCGCTCCGGGGCGACCGCTCAGTGAACTGCAGCTCAAACGACTGCCAGCGTCAGTGAGTTAACGAAAAATCCGATGGGAATAGTCTCTGCCGACGATGGATTCCCCTTGGCCGTTCTGAAGCGGAACGAACCGGCCTTCTACTGCAGGCCCGCCAAAAGACTCAGAGGTCATAATACTGGTCGTGGCGGTAGGCAAACGCGAAAGCGAAGCGATGCCGTTTACAAGGCTGCGGCCAATCGCTGAATTATCGATCGGTATTGACCGTCAACTGATACAGGAGCTAAAGACATGGGCTGGTTCTCAAAAGCAGACAACGATTTCTTCCTCGCCACCATCGTACCAAACGGCGAAGGCGCAAAAGTCGAACAGTATCTGGGCGTGGTCAACGGCGTGGCGATCATCGGCGCGAATATTTTTCGCGACATGTTCTCGTCGGTTCGTGACGTGGTTGGTGGTCGGGCCGGCGGTTACGAGCGTGCACTGTCCGGTGCGCGCGATGCGGCGATGGATGAGATGAAAGCGGCGGCGCGCGAGTTGGGTGCCAACGGCATTGTCGGTATCGACTTCGATTACGAAGTGCTGGGCGAGAACAACGGCATGATGATGGTAAGCGTCAGCGGTACAGCGGCGAAGATGGTCTGAGTCACAGCCTGGTCTGAATCAAGTCGATCGCCCGACGTTGACCCAGCGGCTACGAAATCTCTAGCGCGGCTCTACAATCGGTGTTCAATTTCCAGGAGTACCGTTCACATGATAAAGTTTTATTTCAACGCCGCGCCGAACCCGGCCAAGGTTGCCCTCTTGCTCGAAGAACTCGGACTCAAGTACGAAACCATTCCGGTCGATACCCGCAAGGGCGAGCAACATACGGCCGCGTTCATGAACGTCAATCCAAATGCGAAATTACCGGCAATTGTTGACGGCGATGCGGTGGTGTTCGACAGCAACGCCATTTTGCTTTACCTGGCAGACAAGGAGAATCGCTTCGTGCCCGACAAAGCACAGCACGCCTTGCGTGGCGATATGTTGTCGTGGCTCATGTTCATCGCCAGCGGCATTGGACCCTATTCGGGTCAGGCGGTACACTTTCGCAATTTCGCGCCCGAGCCCAAAGAGTATGCCTTGAATCGCTATGACTTTGAGGCCAACCGGCATTGGAAAATTATTGATGACCGACTGGCGAACCATCACTACATGCTCGGCGCAAACTACAGCATCGTCGACATGGCTTTATGGGGATGGGCCAGAATTGCGCCATTCGTGCTCGGTGGCGATGACACCTGGGCCAAACTGCCGAACGTCAAACGCCTGCTCGATGAACTGAATGCACGGCCGGCCGCACAAGCCGTCGAGGCACTGCGTGCTTCGTTCACCTGGAAGTCTGAAATGGACGAGGTTGCTAAACGGGCGATGTTCCCGCAGAACGAACGCCTTAAGAAGAGTGCCTAAACTCGGTGGCCCGAACTCGACAACCTGGATACACACTTATGCTCAAACTCATCAGCGCAACGCCCAGCCCTTATGCACGCAAAGTGCGTATTGCCTTGGCCGAGAAAAACATTCCATTCGAGTTACTTACTGAGGTGCCCTGGAACAGCACCACCCTCACCCCTCAATACAACCCGCTTGAGAAACTGCCAGTACTGATTCTCGAGGACGGCACCGGCGTGTACGAGTCGAGCTACATTCTCGATTGGCTGGAGCTCAAATTTCCGGAAACACCGATGTTACCCAAGGACGTCGATGGAATTCTGGCGGCTCGCAAACTCGACGTCTTGTGCAACGGTGTCTGTGATGCCGCTGTGTTGACCTTCTTCGAGCGGCAACGCGAAAACGGCGGCAGCGCTGCTTGGGCTGCCCGGCAACGCCGCAAGATCGACGGCGGCATGGCTGAGATTGCGCGCCTGATCGGTAAGCGCACCTGGGCGGTGGGCAATCGATTCGGCCTTGGCGATATCGCGGCGGGCTCGGTGGTCGGCTACTTGTCGGTGCGCTTAAAGGAACTGCCGATCCGCGAACTGTACCCCGATCTGGCCGCTTACTCGGACCGGCTGGAGGCGCGTGCATCATTTGCCGAGTCGAAGCCTTATCCGCAAACCATCACCGACAAAATCGTCTGAGCGTTGTATCGCTTAGACTGCCTCGGTCGATTTTTTCGCCGGCTTCTCTGGATCAATGCGGCGACCCTTTGAGCGAACGATTTTATGAACTCAGTCAAACTTGTATCGTCAGCGCTGGCCGCCGCGCTCGCCCTTAACACAAGCTTGTGTCAGGCCCAATCAACGGTGGCCGCGCTCCTTGACGCCGGCGCTAAACAACTCACCAAATCTGAACTGTCGGCCTTGCTCAAGGACGTGACCTTGAGCAACCGCAATGAACAAAACGCCCGACTGACGACCTTGCTGAAAGCCGATGGCACCCTGACCGGCCGCGGCATTTCATCGACCATGCATGAGTTCACTTACCACGGTGATTGGAAGACGACCGACGCCAATCAGATCTGTTTTGACACCATGACCCAGTTTGGCCGCAGCAGTTATTGTGAAACCCTCTACAAGGTCGGCGAGAAGTTTTTTTACGCCAGCGATCCGGCGGGCACCATCGGCCGAGAGCACAAGGTTTTCGAGCGAACTGTCACCACCTCGAAACTTGCGCGATGAGCGAGGATGCGCGGCTTTCAGACGGTTCTCCGGGGTTTTTCGGCGGTGATTTTTCTGGTTGCCTTGCTACTTATTGGACTGGGAACCAAAGCGGAACTACTGCTGGGGGCGCACTGGCCAAAAAATCTTCCTTTTGATGCGACTTTGGACAGTCAGGACCGCTTTTATGGAGCAGCCTTCCTGATTTACGCCTGCTTACTCTGGATGTGCGCAGACGATCTCAATCGCTACGCACCCGTGCTTAAGGCAATTCTGGTGGTCTTTTTTGTCAGCGGCCTCGCACGATTTGTCTCGCTCGCACAAGTCGGACAGCCCTCGGCGATGATCTACGTTTTTTGGTCGAGCGAGTTGATCGTTCCGCCTATCTTGTGGGTCTAGGCGATTGGTCAACTCTTGGGAATGCCTGTGCCAAGGCACTGAATACGCATGAGATCCCCTTGCCGCAGGGTGTAGCGGCAGCCTTTCCGTTGCCGCAGCATAGGCCAGGGACTTGAGCGACCCGACGTCCCGGGCCGTGATGTCGTCTCGATTTTGGCGCACTTCGGACAAAAAACCCCTCTAAATTACTCTATATTCTTAATATTAAGCTATCATTTGATAGTCAATTTAACCGGCGATAGAATTTAAGAGGCGCTAATGGAGACGTTTACTGTGCGAGATCTTCGAGAACGCACTGCCGATTTGGTGCGCGCATGTGAAGCCGGCCATTTGTCGCTGCTGACCAAACACGGCCGACCGCTGTGCGTCACGGTTCCGCTGGACAACACCCTGGTTCAGCACGGGGTCGCCAGCGCCTTGGCTGTACAGTTGTATCGCTCGAAGACCGTCAGCATCGGCTTGGCTGCTCGCATTGCAAGTACGAGTCTTGAGCAGTTTATGGGTCTTCTCGGCCAACTTGGCATCGAAGTCATTGACTACGACCCCGCCGAGCTTGAGCGTGAACTCCAAGTTCTTGAGTGAACTGATTGTCGCCGACGCTAGCTCACTAATCGTCCTGGCACGCATTCGACACTTACCGACGCTCGCGGCGCTAGCCGGCAAGGTCATTGTCCCGGACATGGTCGCCCAAGAGTGTCTGCACGATCCAAGACTACCCGGTGCGCAGCAGATTGCGCAGGCGTTGGAACAAGGAATGTTGAGCCGTCAGCCGCAGTTCCCGCGCTTTGAGCCGGTCGCCGGCGTCGGACTCGACCCCGGCGAAGCGGCGGCCATTGGCTTGGCGGTTGCGCTCGGCGCGCCGATTCTGATCGACGAACGGATTGGCCGACAAGTCGCGTTTGCGCACTCACTCAAGGTGGTCGGAACGATGGGCATCTTGTTGCGCGCGAAAGAGCGCGGCCTCGTCCGCTTGATCAGACCCTTGATTGATTCGCTCCGGGATGAAGGATTTTTCGTTGCGCCAGCGCTCGTAGAACAAGTCCTACAACGTGCCAACGAATAACAACGCCGTCTTAGCATTCAACCGTTCATCTGCCGCCCGACGCCGCCTGCGTCCAGACTGTTTCATCCATACAACAATTGACCTATCTTCCGTGACGTTTTGCAAAGAACGACACACAGGAGGCAGGCGTGCGGTTGCTGAACTCAATACATCGTCAGAGTGCCTGGCTCGCGCTGGTCTGCGCAATCGCTTTCACCGCGGGCTGCGGCGGCGCAGGTAACGGCGATGGCGCTGCGGGTGGATCGTCGGGTGCTTCTGCTTCAGGCGTCGACGGCAGCGTTCCCGCCAATGACCTGCCCACCACCAAAAGTGAAGGCGCGCGATTTCTGTCGCAAGCCAGCTTCGGCCCGAAGCAGGCCGACATTGATTCGCTTTCAAGCGGTGGCTATTCCGCCTGGCTGAACAGTCAATTCGCGCTGCCCCAGAATCGGCATGTCGCCTACTTCGACCAGCAACTAGCCGCCGGCATCTCGTCCAGTTCCAACTTGATCTACGAAAGTTTCTGGCGGCAAGCAGTGACCGGTGACGACCAGTTGCGCCAGCGCCTGGTGTTTGCGATGTCGCAGCTCTTCGTAGTGTCGCTGACCGACAGCACGGTTTCGAACACACCGCGCGGCGTCGCCGGCTATATCGATATGTTGAGTACCCAGGCCTTCGGCAACTATCGCGCGTTGCTGCAAGACGTGAGCCTGCATCCGATGATGGGTATTTACCTGTCGCACCTGCGCAATCAAAAGGAAGATCCTGCACGCGGCCGAGTGCCCGATGAAAACTATGCCCGTGAAGTCATGCAACTGTTCACGATTGGCCTGTCCGAGTTGAACGCCGACGGCACCGTCAAACTCGACTCACGAAATGAGCCGATCGACACGTACAACAACGACGACGTCACCGGCCTGGCCAAGGTGTTCACCGGCTGGAGCTGGGCCGGTCCGGATAAATCGGACAGCCGTTTCTCAGGTGGCTCAGCCGCGCCAGACCGCGAAATTCTGCCGATGCAGTCGTATCCGAAATTTCACTCGGTCGCCGAGAAGCGATTTCTCGGCACCGTGATCGGCGCCCAAGGCAGCGCCAATCCCGAAGCGAGTCTGCAAGTCGCGCTGGATCGTTTATTCAACCATCCGAACGTCGGGCCGTTCATCGGCAAACAATTGATTCAGCGTTTGGTCACCAGCAATCCATCACCCGAATACGTCGGCCGCGTGACTGCGGCATTCAACAATGACGGCCAAGGTGTGCGCGGCGATATGAAGTCGGTCATACGCGCCATCTATCTCGATCCGGAAGCCCGCGATATGGCCAAGCTTGCTGACCCGAAGGCCGGTAAAATTCGCGAACCGATTTTGCGGATGGCCAACTGGATGCGTGCCGCCAATGTCGCCTCCAGCTCGGGCCGATTTCTGATTGGCAGCACCGACGATCCAGGCGGCTCGCTCGGCCAAACGCCGATGCGCTCGCCGTCGGTGTTCAACTTTTATCG